>JAZQRP010000239.1:0-2021 GCA_045629685.1 Candidatus Aphodosoma sp.
AAATTTAAGATATTAAACATAAGTACAGAAATATTCTAAACTGGGTTACGATGTTACAATAACATATTTTTGCTCTATTTGGAGAAGTTCTTTTCTAAAGTACATAATTTTTGTACTCGAAAAAAATTTCATCCATTGAAAAACACAAAATACAAATAAAAATCAGTAAACCTGCTAATTATTTTTGTACTTCTGTTAAAAACAAAAAACAAAATATCATGATAATCACAATTGGACGCCAATTGGGTAGCGGCGGATTGGAGATTGGTCGCTTGCTCGCCGAACGATTGAATTTGGCATTTTACGATAAAGAGTTGCTCACCGAAGCGGCTCGACATAGTGGCATCTGCCCTGAATGTTTTCAACAGGTGGATGAACAAGCAAAACGCACGTTTGGGGGCGTAGGCATATTCGGTATGCGATTCCCATTTGTGGGGGATGGCAATACGTCGTACAACTCGATGATTTCGGGCGACAATCTGTTCTTAATACAGAGCGAAACAATAGTGAAACTCGCAGAAAATGAGCAAGGAGCAGTGTTTGTAGGCCGATGCGCCGACTACGTGCTACGCCATAGAGATGATGTAGTGTCGGTGTTTATTACGGCAAATGAGGCGGACAGAGTAAAACGATTGTGCGACCGCAGAGGATGCACCGAAGCAGAGGCACGCGATATGATGAAAAAGGTTGATAAACAACGCTCGGCATACTACGACTACTATGCAAGCAGAGAATGGGGTGTGGCATCGAGCTATGATATTTGCCTAAATTCGTCGTTATTGGGCATCGAAGGAACAGTTGAGGCTATTATTAATATTGTGAGAGGGATATGAAATTATATCTCGATATAGATGGTGTTCTGCTAACCGCTAAAAATACTCAACCAGCAGAATATGCTTTTGAGTTTATAGATTATATAGTAAAGCACTTTGATTGCTATTGGCTTACAACTCATTGTAAAGGAGATACATCTAACGTATTACAATACTTATCAAAATATTTTTCATCTACTACCATTGATATAGTTCGATGCATTAAACCAACAAATTGGAATACTCTAAAAACAGAAGCCATTGATATGTCCGAACAATTTGTATGGCTCGATGACAGACCTTTTTTAGCAGAAATAGAAATTCTTAAAATTAATAATTGCGAAAACAAATTAATAATAGTCAACCTAAACAACCCAAATGAATTAAAAAGAATTATTAAAGAAAATTTAACCATATAATACTCTAAACCAACAGCAAACTTAAAGCAAGAAAAACTACACTCATGATTATCCTCAGCATAGGCACAAATATTGGCGACCGCGAACGGAATATTGAGAATGCGGTTAAGGCATTGGGCGAAATAGGCAAGGTGACTGCCATATCGCCAATCTATACGTCGGAGCCATGGGGGTTTGAATCGGAAAATGGATTCTACAATATTGCGTTGACAATGGAGAGCGAATTGTTGCCTCTCGATTTATTACAAGAGACTCAACGCATCGAAAAAGAGTTGGGCCGTACGGCTAAAACTACTACAGAATATGCTGATAGAGTGATTGATATTGACATAATTGATTATGATGGACAAATAATCACGATTAGTCAACAGTCAACAGTCAATAGTCATCAGTCATCAATCGAACCCCCTCGTCCTACGGACACTCCCCCTAAAACAGGGGGAGAATATCTAGATCAACAATCAACTCTCAACTCTCAACTCTCAGCTCTCAACAATTCCTCCCCTGTCTTAGGGAAGGTCCACGAAGTGGGGAGGGGTAAAACTCTAAACTCTAAACTCTCAACTTTAAACTCTCAACTTTCAATTCTCACCCTACCCCACCCGTTGATGCATCTGCGCAATTTTGTATTGTATCCGTTGGCAGATATTGCACCAGAGTGGGTGCACCCTATATTGAAACTTACAGCACAAGAATTGAAAGCGAAATCGGGAGACAAATCTATACCATACAAAAAAATAACTTTCGAAAATTCGCAAGTTCGCAAATAGGAATTTTTATTAGATAAAAA
>JAZQRP010000240.1:0-21059 GCA_045629685.1 Candidatus Aphodosoma sp.
TTACTTTTGCATCCTTCTTATGGTTCTTATACAACGCTCATCTTCATAAAAAGAACTAAGAACCTCTGCGAAAATATCATTAGGTGAAATACAATCAAACATTGTCATACACGATCTAACCTTTATAGCATCAATATGTCCCAATATATCCAACGCACTCTTTCCCTTATGCTCCAACAAAGCCTCTGTTATTTCTCTTATTCGTGCACCTAAAACATCATGATTCAAATATTGCTCTGCCTCCTCTCTATCCGCAATACCATAAAGATCAGCCATGCCACTACGGCCTAAACCCCTCAACTGCGGAAATATATACCAAATCCAATGACTCGTTTTTCTCCCTACCTTAATTTCATTTAATGCCTGAGCATATCCCGAATATGTCTCCTCTTGTGCTTTAACAAAACGATTGATGTCTGTTCTCATAACTTTCTTTTTTATTATTAACAACTATTATTTGTGTAATTTTTACACGATGCAAAGTTACAACAATTTTTCGTATCCACCAAATATTTTGTGTATTTTTTACACAATATTTTACAACTAGCAGTATATCAACAAAAAAGCCGCACTAAAACTTTCGTTTTAGCACGACTTCCATTTACAATTATGAAGTTTTCTAAATTAAATCAATTCAACAAAAACCTCTTTACCTTCTTCTACGATAGCTACTTTACCCTCACGAGCCAACCAGCCAAGTGCAGCATAGATTTCTTTTTCAGTCAATTTTGTAGCTTTTTTGATGGCTTTTAATTCCAATTTGCCAGCTTCTAATGCATGCCATACAAGACCTGCATTTGTACCAATTTTTTCAATCATTTTTAATCAGGTTTATTAAAGTTTTAATACTAAGAATTTTGCGATTGCAAAGTTACAAAAAAAATCCCAAACTACCAAATCTAACTTTTTCATATACAATTTGTTGCGGTTTTAATTTTCTTTTGAGGTTGTGCTAATTGATTTGCTAGTTTGGTGTTTGCTGATGGTGGATTTGCTTGAAGGTAAGGTTATAGTATATTTATAGTATGTTTATAGTATATTTATCATATATTTATAGTATGTTATAGATAGGGTGAGAGTAGAGTTTTTGTTAGTTGTAATGGATATTATGGATTTATCTGATATTCTTGAGCACTAGGGTTATTGATTTTGCGTAATATTTTCAACTAAATTGGGGAATAACTTTTTGTTATGTCAAAATAAAATAGTATCTTTGCACGTTAAATGTGTGGGTTGTAGGTTGTGGGATTGTTGAATGTTTTTTTAAAATTGAATACTATGGAAAAGGAACAATTGATTGCGGAAATTAACCGTTTGCGTAAAGAGAAAAATGCTGTAATTCTTGCGCATTATTATCAAGTAGGTGAAATACAAGATGTGGCTGATGTGGTGGGAGATAGTCTTGCATTGGCGCAATGGGCGGAGAAGTCGGACGCTGATATTTTGGTGGTATGCGGTGTGCATTTTATGGGTGAAACTGCTAAGATTCTTTCGCCACAGAAGAAGGTGTTGGTGCCTGATTTGGCGGCTGGTTGTTCGTTGGCTGATAGTTGTAATGCTGATGAGTTTGGCAAGTTTGTGGCTGAACATCCTGATTATACTGTGATTTCGTATGTGAACACTACTGCGGCGGTGAAGGCGCACACGGATGTGGTGGTTACATCGACAAATGCACGTAAGATTGTTGACCAATTTCCTAAGGATGCGAAATTGATTTTTGGTCCTGATAGAAATTTGGGTGGTTATATCAATGCTGTTACGGGTAGAGATATGTTGTTGTGGAATGGTGCATGCCATGTGCATGAGCAATTTTCGCTTGAGAAGTTGATTGAATTGAAGGCTCAATATCCTGAGGCTAAGGTGTTGGTGCACCCTGAGTGTAAGAAGGAGATTGCTGATTTGGCTGATTTGGTGGGTTCGACTCAGGCGTTGTTGAATTATGCTGTGGATGGTGAGTTTACTCAGTTTTTGGTTTGCACAGAGTCGGGTATTTTGCACGAAATGCAAAAACGTTGTCCTGAGAAGGAGTTTATTCCTGTACCTCCTGCTGGAAGGGCTTGCTCGAAAAATGAGTGTGACTATATGAGGATGAATACTCTTGAAAAGTTGTATCTCTGTTTGCGTGACGAGCAACCTGCTATTGAAGTGGATGAGGATATTAGAGAGAGAGCGGTGAGACCAATACATAAGATGTTGGAGATGAGCAAGTGATAATAGGGGACAGGGAATGGGTAATTTTGTTGTGACAGATAGGGTTGAGGTGGAGTTGGCGGCTGTGGTGAAATCTTTGGCTGTCGATAGGGTTTTTGTGTTGGTGGATGATAATACGGCGGAGTTTTGTTTGTCGAGGGTGGATTTGTCGGAATATAATCCGTTTGTCATAAGAATAAAAGCGGGTGATGATTTTAAGACTATAGATTCTGCTATTGGTGTTTGGAATGTGTTGGTTGATAATGGGGCAACTCGTTCGTCGTTGTTGATTAATTTGGGAGGTGGTGTAGTTACGGATTTGGGTGGATTTGTGGCTGCTACGTTTAAGCGTGGTATGCGATTTGTGAATGTGCCGACTACGTTGCTTGGTGTGGTGGATGCGGCTACTGGTGGTAAAACAGGTGTGAATTTCAGAGGATTAAAGAATGAAATAGGTACGTTTGCTAAGCCAGAAAGGGTATTAATTGATACTCGTTTTTTTGAAACTCTTGATTTCAGGAATCGTTTGTCGGGCTATGCTGAGATGGTGAAGCATGCGTTGATAGCTGACCCTATTTTGTTGGAGCAGACGTTGGGTTATGATTTGGATGCGTTTGATGGTAGGCGTTTGTCGTTGTTGTTGAAGCAAAATTTAGATATTAAGGAGTCGATTGTTGAGCGAGATCCAAATGAGAAGGGTCAGCGTAAGGCATTGAACTTTGGTCATACTATGGGTCATGCTTTTGAGTCGTTGTCATACGAGGTGGATGCTCCGATGCTACATGGCTTTGCAGTGATGTGGGGTATGGTGGCAGAGCTTTATTTGTCGTTTGTTAAATTAAAATTTGATAAGAATACTCTTTCGAAAATATTGGCTTTTGCGAAAGAGTATTATGGTGCGTTTCCTTATACTTGTAAGCAATACGATAGATTGTATGAACTTATGACGCATGACAAGAAAAATAGTGTAGGACAGATGAATTTTACGTTGCTTGCAGGTGTGGGTGATGTGCGTATAAATCAGAATGTTACTAAAGAAGAGGTGTTTGAGGCGTTGGATTATTTGAGAGAAAACTGATTGAATGAGGGTGGTTTTTATTACTTAAAATATAAATATATTTGAATATGAAGATAGCACTTATAGGATATGGGAAGATGGGGCATATTATTGAACGTATTGCCCTTGAGCGTGGACATGAGGTAGTGTCGAAGGTTGATGTTGATAATCAGGAGGAGTTTGAGTCGGAGGCGTTTGCTTCGGCAGATGTGGCTATTGAGTTTACTATTCCAACTAAGGCGGTGGAGAACTATCGTAAGGCATGGGCTGTAGGGGTGCCAGTGGTGTCGGGTACTACGGGGTGGAATGCGGTGTTGCCTGAGTTGAAAGAGGAGATAGTTGCAAAGGGTTATACTCTGTTTTGGGCCTCTAATTTTTCGTTGGGTGTGAATTTGTTTTTTGAATTGAATAAGCGTTTGGCTCAGATGATGAATCGTTATGCTAACTACGATGTGGCTATGACCGAAATTCATCATACTGAGAAGAAAGATGCTCCAAGTGGTACGGCTATAACATTGGCAGAAGGTGTGTTGGAGAATTTGGATAGAAAAGAGGAGTGGGTATTAGTTGACAGTCAAGAGTCAATAGATGGTGGACAATTGGGCATTGTAGCATTGAGAGAGGGTAAAGTGCCTGGTACTCATATTGTGAGTTATGATTCGGCGGTGGATACGATAACTATCAAGCATGAGGCAAAATCGCGTGAGGGCTTTGCTCTTGGGGCTGTAGTGGCAGCTGAGTTTTTGGTGGGTAAACCTGCTGGATTTTATTCAATGTCAGATTTAATGAAATAATTTAAAATATGAATAATTCTCGTTTGAAAAGACCTATTGGGTCGTGGATTAAGTTGGCGGTATGGTCGCTGATTTATGTGTTGTTTATTGTGTGGGTGGGCAATTTCTGGTGGATGTTGTTGTATCCGTTTGTTTTTGATATTTTTATCACTAAATTTATACCTTGGACTTGGTGGAAAAAATATGAGAATACTAATAAAACGCTATACACAATCTGTTCGTGGATTGATGCTATAGTGTTTGCTTTGGTGGCGGTATATTTTATCAATCTTTACCTCTTTCAAAATTATCAAATTCCATCATCATCGTTAGAACAAACATTGAAAGTTGGTGATTTTCTTGCTGTTAGCAAATGTAGTTATGGTCCTCGTATTCCTAATACACCATTGTCATTCCCGCTTGTTCAACATACTTTTCCTTGGGGAGGTAAGTCGTATATAGAAAAACCACAATGGGAATATCGTCGTTTGAAAGGTTGGGACAAAGTAGAGTTGGGCGACATCGTAGTGTTCAATTTCCCAGCAGGTGATACAGTGCCACAATTGTGTGCTAATCCCGATTATTATACACTCTGTTTTCAAGCATCACAGCAAACTATAGCATTCCGTACGTTTAAATATGATAGTGTGATGCCATACGATAATTTTATGGAACGTATGGCTACAGGAGCGAAAAAAGTGCGTCAACAAGAAACTCAATTGGGTGAATTGGTAGTGCGCCCTGTCGATCGTCGTGAGAATTATGTGAAACGTTGCGTGGGTCTTCCTGGTCAAACTATTGAGTTGAAAAATAATGTATTGTATGTTGATGGTGAAGTATTCGAAAATCCTAAGGGGGTACAACATAATTATTTTGTTCAAACTAATGGAGCAACATTTTCGGCCGATGCTTTGCACAAGTTAGGTGTTAGTGTTACTGAGACATCGGTGTTGAATGGAGCTGATTATGCAGCATATTTGACTCGTATTGGTATGGAACCAAAAAACAATGGTGCGTGGGGCCCAATTTATGTAATGGCTATGACCGAAGAGGTGCTCGAAAAAGTAAAAGCTATGCCTATGGTAGTGCAAGTGGCAGTAGAGAAGGTTTTGCCAGAAATGCATACGGCTATCTATCCTTTACCATATACATATAAATGGAATAGAGATAATTATGGCCCGCTTTGGATCCCTGCAAAAGGCGATACAATCCAACTCACTGAAGACAATATCTTGCGTTATCGCCCTTGTATTGTCAACTATGAACGCAATACACTCGAATATCGCGATGGTGTGGCATATCTTAATGGCGAACCAGCTACTGAGTATGTATTTAAAATGGATTATTATTGGATGATGGGAGATAATCGTCATAATTCAGCCGACTCGCGTATGTGGGGATTTGTGCCTGAAGATCATATTGTTGGTCGTCCAATGTTTGTTTGGTTGTCGTTGGATAGAGATGTTGATTGGTTTAATGGCAAAATACGTTGGAGTCGTTTTGGACTTGACGCATCAAAATAATTAATTGATACAATATTTTGGGCACGAGATACTTAAATGTGTTTCGTGTCTTTTTTGATTTTATATTATTATGCAAGAAGAGATATTTCCAATAGTGAATGCTGACGGTGAAGTTATCGGTTCAGCTACACGTACTGAGTGTCATGCAGGTACATTTATATTACATCCAGTGGTGCATTTGCATATATTTAATTCGGCTGGCGAATTGTATTTACAAAAACGTGTGATGACTAAGAAGATACAGCCAGGGAAGTGGGATACTGCGGTAGGTGGCCATGTTGATTATGGAGAGAAGATAGAAGAGGCTTTGTTGAGAGAGACTCGAGAGGAGTTGGGAGTCGTTGATTTTAAGCCCGAATTTATTATGAAATATCAATTTCGTTCATCTATTGAGGCAGAATTGGTATATATTTATCGTTGTACATACGATGGAGCTTTCAATCCAGATCCATCGGAGGTGGATGAAGGACGTTTTTGGACCTTAGATGAAATACGAAACAATATGGGTAAAGATATATTTACCCCAAACTTTGAGTCGGAAATCGAAAAATTAGGTTGGTTAATATAAAAAAAGATATGGATTTTTGGTCAGCGCTTCACAGCGATTAGCAAAAATCCATAACTACAAACAAAATCTATTATCTAAAATCAATCTCTTATTATGAAAACTCAAAAACTATTGTTCATAAAAGAATTTTTTATTATGCAACAAAGGTAAATAAAATAATTTACACTCCAAATAAAAATGCGAAAAAATAACGTATAAATAGAAAAAAAATCGGATTGCACATCGTGGGGTGGTGTAATATTTATTATGGATGTATGTAATAATATTAAAAGTCGCAATTTCAATAATAAAATTGCGACTTTTTCTAATATTATGGTATGTAAATTGTGTTTTCTGTCTTAGAAAATATATAAATAAGTAAAACTTTGTAGGAAATTACACATATTCAATATCATCGACCATATATCCACCAGCATTATCATCATCGTCACCATCCCATTCAACATCCTCATCGTTATAATCTTCCATTTCATCATCCCATTTTTCATCATCTTCTTGAGATACAGGACGTTGGACGTCAAGGTTGCGGTGAGTGAATGTCTGCACACGATTCTCTTCTTTATTGATTTCGGTCCAAAGCAAGTCCTTCAATTCAGTGATGTTAAATCCTGCAACAGCCGAGATAAAAATATGAGGTACGTCAGTTGGTAGTTCAGCCTCCATTGCTTGCATCAACTCATCATCGAGCATATCGCTTTTTGTAATTGCAAGAATACGTTGTTTATCAATTAATTCTGGGTTATATTCTTCCAATTCATGCAACAAGATATTATACTCTTTCATAATATCGTCGCTATCAGCAGGAATCATGAACAATAATATAGCATTACGTTCGATATGACGCAAGAAGCGAAGTCCGAGACCTTTGCCTTGGCTTGCACCTTCGATGATACCAGGAATATCAGCCATACAGAACGACTTACCACCACGATAAGAAACAATGCCGAGGTTAGGCACAAGAGTAGTAAACGGATAGTTCGCAATCTCTGGTTTAGCAGCAGATACCACACTTAACAATGTTGATTTACCAGCATTAGGAAATCCTACGAGACCCACGTCACCCAACACCTTAAGTTCGAGAATAACGCTACGTTCTACACGAGGTTCGCCAGGTTGAGCATATCGAGGAGTTTGATTTGTAGCAGTACGGAAATGCCAGTTGCCAAGACCACCACGACCACCTTTAAGGAGGATAACCTCTTGTTTATCTTCAGTGATATCGCAAAGATACTCGCCAGTATCGGCATCGTATGCCACAGTACCACAAGGCACATCAATGTACTTATCCTCACCGTCAGCCCCAAAACTGCGACTACCACTACCATGTCCGCCATCGCCAGCAAAAATATGGCGAGCAAACTTCAAGTGGAGCAAAGTCCAGTAGTCTTTGTTTCCGCGTAGGATAATGTGACCACCACGGCCACCATCGCCACCATCAGGACCACCTTTTGGTATATATTTTTCACGGTGAAAGTGAGTCGATCCACCACCACCTTTGCCCGAACGGCAAAATATCTTTACGTAGTCAACAAAATTGGAGTTAGACATTTGATATATTTTTAGTAGCTTATAAATTATCAATAATTTCTTTCACTTGAGCAAAGCAAGCATCAACCGATGAGTTATTGCAAGCAGCTTTATAGCGACCAGACGCTTTATAGTGTTCAATCACAGGCAAAGTCTGCGAGTTGTAAACATCAAGGCGTTTTTGGATAGTCTCAAGATTATCATCCGCACGACCCGAAGTTTTACCACGATTAAGCAAACGCTCAATTAACAATTCGTGTTCCACTTGCATGTGGAGCATACAACTTACTTCTGTTTCAAGTTCATGAAGCATATTATCCAACGCCACAGCTTGAGCTGCAGTACGTGGAAAACCATCGAAAATGAAACCTTTAGTATCGCCAGTAGCAATATGTTTTTGCACTTGGTCATGAAGCATAGCAATAATCATCTCATCCGGCACGAGTTTACCATCATTAATCAACACCTCAGCCTTTTTGCCATTTTCAGTCCCATTTTTAATCTCCTCGCGGAGCATATCACCTGTAGAAATGTGAGTAAGTCCGTAGTTTTCAACGATAATAGCACTTTGTGTGCCTTTACCAGAGCCCGGAGCTCCTGATATTACAATATTAAGCATAGTATATATAGATTTAATTTATTTTTTAAAAAAATTAGCAATCACTAACTAGTAACTAGTCACTAGTAACTAAAGTATAAATATCCCTCAAATTCCTTCCATATCCATCATAATCAAGCCCATAACCAACAATAAAATCATTCGGAATCTCCATCGCCACATAATCAATCGTAAGGTCATATTTCAACGCCTCAGGTTTGAAAAACAACGTAGCAATACGCAAATCTTCAGCTCCCATCGCTTTCAACTTCTCAACCATACCAAACATAGTACGACCCGAGTCAACAATATCTTCAATAATCACAACCGTACGCCCCTTGACATCCTCATTTAAACCAATAAGTTCAGTAACATTGCCCGTGCTACAAGTTCCGCAATACGATGCAACTTTCACAAATGACAATTGAGCAGGAATCTCCACACGCTTCAATAAATCAGAAGCAAACATAAAAGCCCCATTTAACACAATTAAAAACAATGGATTCTTATCTTTCAAATCCTCCGACATCTTTTCTGCAATCTTGTCAACAGCCTCAAACAATTTAGCTTCAGGTATCGAAATCCCAAATGTTTTATCTTTAAGTGTTATCGTTTTCATAGCATTCCTAAATAAACAATATTCTTTGCAAAGTTACGACTTTTTTTTGAGATATAAGGTATCTTTTTCGTAAATCTTTTTTCAAGCAATATTATCCATAGTTTAAATATACTATAAATATAGGATAAATATACTATAAATATAGGATAAACATACTATAATAATACCTGTACAATACTCTTATTTAAAATTCATTCTAAACGCGTATCCTCTTTATTTTATTTTGTATATGTTTGATTTTTAGTGTATTGATTGAAAAATAAAAATAAATTATTGAAATTTTTGTCAATATGCAATTCTTTTTGTTACTTTGCAAAAATTCTGAATTCTATATTATATAATGTGAAATTTGAAATTTGAAACTTGTTATTCCCTGTATAAATATTATTTTAAGAATACTTATTTCTTTATAATACAGACTGATAACTTTCAATTTTCAACATTCAACTTTCAATCACATATTTTTATGCAAAAAAATCTGGTAATTGTTGAGTCTCCAGCAAAAGCAAAGACAATCGAGAAATTTTTAGGAAAAGACTATCGTGTTATGTCAAGTTTCGGACATATCCGCGATTTGAAAGAAAAAGATTTTGGCATCGACGTAACCCAAAATTATAAACCTGACTACGTAATCCCTACCGATAAAAAGAAACTCGTAGCCGACCTACGCAAATCAGCCGAAGAATCAGACATCGTTTGGTTAGCATCCGATGAAGACCGCGAAGGAGAAGCAATCGCATGGCACCTATACGAAGTCCTAGGCCTAAAAAACAAACAAACTCACCGTATTGTATTTCACGAAATTACCAAAAACGCCATCCTTAACGCTATTGAGAACCCTCGCGATATCAATCTCAACGTAGTTGATGCCCAACAAGCACGTCGTGTTCTCGACCGCATCGTAGGTTTCGAACTATCACCAGTCCTTTGGCGCAAAATCAAACCATCACTCTCTGCCGGTCGCGTGCAATCAGTTACCGTTCGCCTCGTAGTTGAGCGCGAACGCGAAATTCAACAATTCAAAGCCGAAGCGTCTTTCCGTGTAGTTGCAACATTCAAAGTCAAAGCAGAAAACGGACAAGATGCCGAATTCAAAGCCGAACTTCGCAACCGTTTTACAACAGAAGCCGAAGCTAAAGCATTTCTCGAAACTGCAGCATCAGCAAAATATAATGTTGAAAGCATCGAAACTCGACCAACTCGTCGTACGCCAGCTGCGCCATTCACCACATCAACACTCCAACAAGAAGCCTCTCGCAAATACGGTTTCCCAGTAGCAACCACAATGCGAGTAGCACAATCACTATACGAAAGCGGTAAAATCACCTACATGCGTACCGACTCGGTCAATCTTTCCGACCTAGCTCTCAATACAGCTAAAGCCGAAATCCTCGAAATGGCAGGTGATAAATATTACAAACGCCGTCAATATAGCACTAAATCTAAAGGAGCACAAGAGGCGCACGAAGCCATACGTCCAACATACCTCAACGTTCGCGAAATCGAAGGAACAGCCCAAGAACGCAAACTCTACGACCTTATTTGGAAACGTACTATTGCAAGTCAAATGGCTGATGCTGAATTCGAAAAAACTACCGCAGTCATCAATATCGACAATTCCGATGAAAAATTAGTAGCCGTAGGCGAAGTCCTAAAATTCGACGGTTTCTTGAATGTCTACATGGAATCTACCGACGACGATTCTACTCAAGAAACAGAGGGTATGCTCCCAAAACTTGCCGAGGGCGACATCCTTTCTATGTCGCAAATGCAAGCTCAAGAACGTTTCACACAACGCCCTGCGCGCTATACTGAAGCATCTCTCGTCCGCAAACTTGAAGAACTCGGCATCGGACGACCATCTACTTATGCGCCAACAATTTCAACAATTCTCGCTCGCGAGTATGTCGAAAAACGTGAAATCCAAAACGAAGCTCGCTCATATCGAGTACTAACCCTCAAGGCTGGTAAAATTAAAGAAGAGGATAAAGTTGAAAAAGCATCCATTGAAAAAGGAAAACTTTCGCCAACCGATATCGGTATCGTAGTTAATGATTACTTATTGGCAAATTTCCCTAACATCATGGACTATAACTTCACCGCACGCGTCGAATTAGATTTCGACAAAATTGCAGAAGGAAAACTCGAGTGGACCAAAAATATTGATGGATTCTACACTCAATTCCACCCAAATGTCGAAGAGGCAATGCACTCAACAGGTAAGAAGGCAGGCGAACGCGAACTCGGCACAGACCCTGTATCAGGTCGACCAGTATTCGTTAAAATCGGACGTTTTGGTCCCGTAGCCCAAATCGGTACAGCATCTGACGAAGAAAAACCTCGTTTCGCATCCCTTCGCGCAGGGCAATCAATGGAATCTATAACCCTTGAAGAAGCCCTCGACCTTTTCAAACTCCCTATCGATTTCGGTGAATACGAAGGCGAACCATTAAGTGTCGGCATTGGTAAATTTGGTCCATACATTCGTCATGGCAAAAGCTACGTATCGGTGCCAAAAGACGAAGATCCATTGACTGTCACTCGCGACCGTGCTATTGAACTCATCGCCGAAAAACGCCAAGCCGACAAAAATCGCGAAATCAAGAAATTCGAAGCCGAAGACATTCTTGTCCTCAACGGACGCTTTGGCGCATACATTACCCATGCTGGCGAAAACTACAAACTCCCTAAAGGCACCATAGCCGAAGATCTTACCCTCGAGCAATGTCAAGCAATCATTGCCGATGAAGCAAATAAGTCAAAAGGCGGAGCCAAAAAGAAAACAACTCGCACCAAGAAAAAATAAAGTTCATTTGAATAGTAAATAAAAACTTTGGGAGTAGAGTAAAGTATTGATGCATTATTATATGACATTATTGGGAAATTTACTATTTACGGTTTATGACGAATAGTCGTAATTTATTTATTGTGTTTATTAATTCTGTTTCTTCTGCTTTTTTATAGTTATGAAACGAGTGTTATTTTTTATATTTGTTCAATTGTTTCCTATAGTGTTATTCGCTCAAAATATTGTAGTGGAAAGTTTCGTACATCTTGAAACCGATTTAACGGCAAATCTTAAGGGTACGACTGTCTATGACCAAAATGGTGAAAAATGTGCTCTTATTAAAGTGCGTTCTAATCTTCCTACTAAAGATTTTAGCTTTGATTTAGGAGTTTTAGATGTTGTTGAAACTCGTTTTAATGGATCTGATATTTGGTTGTATGTTCCCTGTGGAGTAAAGAAAATAACTATTAAACATCCACAATTTGGTGTATTGGAGAATTATGATTTGGGCATGCCTATAAAAAAAGCTGCTACTTATCAACTCTCTTTACGCATGGGTCGCACGCAGACTATGATTGAGGAGCAATTGATGAAACAATTTCTTCTATTTCGTCTTAATCCGAAAGATGCTGTAATTGAGGTGGCTGGAGAGACTTGGATTCCTAATGCCGATGGCATTTGTCGCAAAATGCTCCCTTATGGAACTTATGACTATCGTGTTAAAGCAAAAAATTATCATGATGAAGTGGGAAGTATTACACTTAATAATGCGGAGGAGACAAAAGTTGTAGAAATTAATCTTCGCTCTGGATATGGTTGTTGGATTGAGGTTCGAGGTAATGATGATTTAGTTGGAGCAATAGTTTATGTTGATGATGAGATGGTTGGTCGTGTACCTGTAAAGACTAAAAAATTATCGTCAGGACGACATAATGTGCGTATTGAGAAAGATCTTTTTCATACTTATGTCGAGGATGTTATTGTTGAAGAAAGTCAGACCTTGTTGTTGTCTCCTACACTTATTAGTGAATTTTCTATTGTTTCTATCTTTACAAAATCTGGTGCTGAAATTTGGGTCGATGGCGAACTGAAAGATACAACTTCTTGGAGTGGTCGTCTTTCTTTTGGAGAACATTTTATGGAAGCCAAGCAAGCATCGCATCGTAGTCAAAGTAAAGTGGTTTATATACAAACTGGCGAACTTACTAAAAATATTTATTTGCCAGATCCTCAGCCTATGTATGGTAATTTATGTGTAGAAGTATTGCCCGATTTTGCTGATATTTATCTTGATGGTGTTAAAGTGGGACAAACACCCAAAATAATAACTAAAATCCTTATTGGCGAGCATACAGTTCAGGTGAGAGCTGAAAATAAAAAAACTATGGAACAAATTATTACTGTCCGTGAAAGTGAAATGTTAAGCGTTACTGGTGAGTTGGAAAATGAGATTAAAGAGCAGTCAATTGAGCGTAATGATGATTTAGTTTTTAATATTAATGGTGTGCAATTTGTCATGAAATATGTCGAAGGTGGTACTTTTATGATGGGAGCAACCCCTGAACAAAATAAAGTTGCTTATGATGATGAAAAACCAGCGCATACAGTTCAACTTGACTCATATTATATTGGTGAAACAGAAGTAACTCAAGCCCTTTGGCGAGTTGTAATGGGCACTAGTCCGTCTCGTTATGAGGGCGATGCTTTACCTGTTGAACAAGTTTCATGGAACGAATGTCAAGAATTTATTGAACGATTAAATCGATTTACAGGTCAAACATTTTCGCTGCCGACTGAAGCTCAATGGGAATTTGCTGCTCGTGGAGGTAATTTTTCAAAAGGTTATAAGTATGCAGGAAGTGATATTTTGACTGAGGTTGCATGGTGGGATGCTAATTCTAAGTATCAAACTTATCCTGTTGCCCAAAAATTACCAAATGAATTGGGACTTTATGACATGAGTGGTAATGTTTTAGAGTGGTGTAGTGATTGGTATGATAATTATTCTTTGTCATTTCAGTACAATCCTATGGGACCGTCTTCTGGTTCTTACCATGTAATTCGTGGTGGTAGTTGGAATAGCAATCCTCTGCATTGCAGAGTATCTAATCGCTGGAATGATTCCAATTCTCGTCGTAACGATATTGGTTTGAGACTTGTTTTAGTAACAAACTCATATTAATTTATATCGAATCTATAACCTTCGAAATAGCGCCACTCTCAAAGCCGCGCGATTGGGCAAACTTAAATAGTTTGCCCTTTTTTTCATACTCCGACGAATACTTCAGCGAGCGCAATTTATCTCGCAATATTTGTCGCAATTTATCTAAATATTCCTCTTCATCTATCTGGCCCAAAGCCTCTTCTATTATCTCACTATCAATATCTTTACTACGTAGCATTATGCTAATCTTATACTTCCCCCAATGGTTGAAGCGAAATTTATCTTTAGCATAACTATTTGCATATCGCTGATTATCAATATAACGCTCCTCTACGAGATATTCAATTATAGCCTCTTGCTCCTCCTCCGTAGCGCCCCACGAGACAAGTTTCTCCCTCACCTCACTCTCGCAATGCTCACATCTCGAAGCATATGTCGCAGCCTTATTTAATAATGCCGAATTGTTCAGATTCATATTTTGTTAGTTTTATAGTAGTATGTGATTTATAGATAGTCCCCGAAGGGGGCAAACAATGCATATTATTTATATACTTTGGCTTTTAATCGTGACACTCTATTGTAAATTACGCTTTTGTCTTTTCGAAGTAATACAGACATCATTGTCGGTGTGAAGTCAGCTTTTATATAACAAAAAAGTTTGATTTCTTCTTCTTTTAACTCGGGGTGTTCTCTCCTTAATTTGGCTATTACATTATCTTGTGTTTTGTTAAGCCACGTTTCTAAAGCGAGTTGAGTCTCTTTGTCTTTACGTAGTTCTTCTATGATTTCGCACACCTCTTGAATTATCTTCTTTTGGAATTTTTCTGTACCCTCATAGGTATAATATTGTTCGCAGAGTCGTTTGAGTATTATGAAATTTTGGTTATTAGGCAGAGTTTCTTTTATTTCTTTTTCATCTGCTTTTTGTACCGTGGGGTTTATAAGTTCATTAAAGTCTTTGATGAACTCATCTATATCGCCAAGTGAAATTTCTTTGTACAATCCAAAGCGAAGATTTCCAAATAGCTTGAAGTTAAATAATCTTAGCTTGATTATATTTATCAAGCTCGTTCTGATGTTTTCATTAAAATGCTTCTTTTCCATAACTAAAAAATTTATAGGTTTTCGTTGGACAAAGTTAAGCAAATAATTTTTATTCTTTACTATTTTTATTAGTGTATGTTCTATCTGAAATTGTGTTAATATGCTTATAGTCAGTTGTGTTTGGTATAAAAATCTATCAGTTGCAAGTTTGAGTTTATTTTTGTATATTTTTCGGGGTAAATTATTCTCAATTATAACGTTGCTTTTACCATTCTTGCATTCCCATTTATATCTTCTCTCAATTCCACATTCCTATATCCCATTGTCACGAGCATATCGCACGTCTCCCGTCCGAGATACTGATTTATTTCAAAATAGAGCGCTCCTCCATCCTCAAGATGCGTCAAAGCAAACTCGCCAATAGCACGATAAAATATCAGTGGGTCCTCATCCGACACGAACAATGCTGAATGTGGATCATAATCAAGCACATTAGCTTCCATTTCTTCCATTTCGCATTCACGAACGTAAGGTGGATTGCTGACAATAACATTATAGCAACCATCTATTTTATCATATTCTTCAAGGATATTACATTTAATAAATCTCACATCCCTCGCCTCTAGCATCTCGGCATTTTCACGTGCCAAACTTAGCGCCTCTGTCGATATATCAACTGCCGTAACCTCAGCTCCTTCTAATTTTTTTGCCAACGACAACGCAATACATCCCGTTCCTGTACCAATATCAAGAATTTTGACTGTTGACTGTTGACCATTGACTGTTGACCAATTAGACACAATCCAATCTACCAACTCTTCAGTCTCAGGTCGAGGCACAAGGGCTCTACCATCACATTTAAACTTACGTCCATAAAACTCGCAATATCCCAACACATGCTGCAAGGGCTCATTATTTTCCAAACGGCATATAGCCCCATCCATCCATCTTTGTTGTTCCTCCGAAAGACGAATATCCCTCTCAGCCAACAATTGTGCTGTCGATAAACCAGTTATATGACTCATCAACAACCTTTTTATATATTGTGTAATTTCCATTCTGCGGATTTATACAAAAAATGCATAACCCATAAATTATGAATTATGCATTATAAATTATGCGTTAAAGTGATTATTCATTGATAAGCATAGGCATCAACAATGTGAGCATATCTTCATTCTCTTCATTTTCAAGAGGAAGAATGATACCTGCACGTGATGGGTCAGCCAATTGCAAGCGCACTTCATTGCTTGAGATACCATTAAGAATATCAACCAAAAGTGGTGCTTTGAAACCGATATTGATAGGTTCGCCTTCGAATTGACAAGGAATAGTCTCTTGTGCAGAGATGCTGAAGTCAATATCTTGAGCAGAAAGAGTCATTTTGCCGGTTGAGATGCTCAATTTAACGAGATAAGTGCCTTGATTAGCAAATGCAATAATACGTTTGATAGAGCTGATGAATTGGTGGCGGTCAAGGATGATTTCGTATGGGTTGTTTTGTGGAATAACACCATTGTAGTTAGGGAAGCGTCCTTCGATTTGACGGCAAATCATGTGGTATGTAGGCATTTCGAAGATAATATTTTTATCATCAAAACTTACATTTACTTCACCTTTCTCGCTTGCAACAAGGTTTTTAACCATATTTGCAGCTTTGCGTGGAAGAATAAAAGAAGCCTCATTCTCTGTTTGTACAGTGTTATTGTTTAAGCGTACAAGTTTGTGTGCATCAGTAGCAACAAAAGTAACACCATTATTGTTAAAATGGAAGAAAATACCTGTCATTGTAGGGCGAAGGTCTTCTGTTGCTGCAGCAAAAGCTGTTTTGCTCACACCTGTGCCGAGAACCGCTGCATCCATAGTGCATTTAAAGTTTTCCTCTTTCAATGCAGGGGCTTTTGGATATTCGTTGCCATTTTGACCAATGAAGTTATAATTACCTGTCTCTGTGCGGAATACAACAGCCAAGTTTTCAGGGTTGATATCGAAGCAAAGAGGTTGTTCTGGGAACTCTTTGAGCGAATCCATCAAAAGTTTTGCAGGCAATGCAATTGTTATATCGCCCTCTTGATTGTCAATTTCAAGAGATGTTGTAAGTGTCGTTTCGAGGTCTGAAGCAGTGATTGTAAGCTGATTGCCATTTACTTGGAGCAAAAAATTATCCAAGATAGCCATAGTGTTCTTTGAACTAATCACTTTACCTACCATTTGTAGGCGACTAAGAAGTAATGAACTTGATACCGTAAATTTCATATATTCTATAGTTTAAATTGTTAATAATCTTAGTAATTTAAAAGTTTTTTAGTTAATGGAAAGTTGATGCCGAATGGTAACTTTCAACTTTCAACTCTCAACTCTCAATTTTATTACGCATCAATATTAGCATAAACCGCATTTTGTTCGATGAATTCACGACGAGGGCCAACCTCATCACCCATCAACATCGAGAATATTTGGTCTGCTTCTGCTGCATTTTCAATTGTAATTTGGCGCAATGTGCGGTTTTCAGGATTCATTGTAGTTTCCCACAATTGTTCTGCATTCATCTCACCAAGACCTTTATAGCGTTGTTGTGTGATAGCACCCTCATTACCACCGCCATACTCTTCAATGAAACGCAAACGTTGGTCTTCTGTCCAGCAATATTGTTGCACTTTACCCTTTTTGCAGAGGTAGAGTGGTGGAGTCGCAATATAGATATAACCATTCTCAATCATCTCCTTCATATAGCGGAAGAAGAATGTCAAAATCAAAGTAGCAATGTGAGCTCCGTCCACGTCGGCATCGGTCATGATAATCACCTTGTGATAGCGAAGTTTGCTCATATTCAATGCTTTTGAATCTTCTTCTGTGCCAATTGTAACACCCAATGCAGTATAGATGTTACGTATCTCTTCGCTTTCAAACGCACGGTGTTGCATAGCTTTTTCAACGTTTAAAATCTTACCACGCAATGGCAAGATAGCTTGGAAGTTACGGTCGCGTCCCGATTTAGCCGAACCGCCCGCAGAGTCACCCTCGACGAGGAATAACTCGCATTGCGCAGCATCTCTACTTGAGCAGTCTGCCAATTTACCTGGCAATCCACCGCCCGAAAGAGGCGATTTGCGTTGCACCATTTCGCGAGCTTTGCGTGCAGCATTACGAGCCGTAGCAGCAAGTATCACCTTGTTAACTATCATCTTAGCCTCTGTTGGATGCTCTTCAAGATAATTGCTCAACGCTTCACCTACAGCCTGGTCAACCATACCCATTACCTCGCTATTTCCGAGTTTAGTTTTAGTTTGACCTTCGAATTGAGGTTCTGCAACTTTCACCGAAATCACAGCAGTCAAACCTTCACGGAAGTCATCACCCGAAATCTCAACCTTCACTTTATCAAGCATTTTGCTATCTTCGGCATATTTCTTCAACGTACGAGTCAACGCACGACGGAAACCTGATACGTGTGTACCACCTTCAATCGTATTGATATTATTCACATAAGAGTGCAAATTCTCTGAATACGAAGTGTTATACATCATCGCAATCTCTACTGGCGTGCCATATTTCTCTGTGTTAATGTGAATTACGTGTGGAATCAATGCCTCACGGCTCGAGTCAATATATTTCACAAACTCGCGCAATCCCTCTTCCGAGTGAAAGTGCTCCGATTTAGGCTCATCGCCCTCATTCTCTACGCGATAGTCTGTGATAGTCAAATGAATACCAGCATTCAAGAAAGCCAACTCACGCAAACGAGCAGCCAAAATATGATATTGATACACAGTCTCCGAGAAAATCTCTGGGTCTGGGTGGAACGTAACAGTCGTACCTGTAGTCGTAGCCTCGCCAGCCTCTTTCACACTATATTGTGGCACGCCACGTTTATAATCTTGTACATACAATTTGCCTCCACGGCGCACCTCAACATGCAAGTCAGTCGACAATGCATTCACACAACTTACACCCACACCGTGCAAACCGCCCGACACTTTATATGAACCCTTATCAAACTTACCACCGGCATGCAACACAGTCATAACCACCTCAAGAGCCGAACGACCCTCTTTTTCGTGCATATCTACAGGAATACCACGACCATTATCCGCTACTGTTATTGAATTATCAGGATTAATACTTACTTGAATATCAGTACAATAACCAGCCAAAGCCTCATCGATAGAGTTATCAACTACCTCATAAACCAAGTGGTGCAACCCCTTTGAGCTCGTATCGCCAATATACATCGACGGACGTTTACGCACGGCTTCAAGACCCTCTAACACTTGAATACTACTTGCGCCGTACTCTTTTGCGGCACTGTTTTTTGCTTCTTCTGTCATATAATCTATTGTAAATTAGTTTTTTAAACCGAAAAACATGAAATGTCTATTTTAACTTACAAATGTAGTAATTTTTTTTGAATTATGCAAGTATTTTAGTGTAAAAAAATCAAAAAATCCTCTACCTAAATTCTCCTTAACTATAACATATGATAAACATACTATAAATATATGATAAATATATCATAAATATACTATAAACATACTATAATCTTATCTGCTCTTTTAGTTTCATTTCTCATTCCTCATTTTTCATTCCTCATCGATTTACCTCTTGCACAACTAAAATATTTTTCGTATTTTTGTACGTTTTTTATATTGCGTATATTATGCTTTGGCAACTTTTTACTTCGTTTATGAAAATCGGAGCTTTCACCATTGGTGGAGGCTATGCCATGTTGCCTGTCATCGAAGCGGAGGTTGTTACTAAGCGTCAGTGGATTACGTCAGAAGATTTTCTCGATATGGTCGTCCTTGCGCAGACCGCACCGGGTATCCTCGCCATGAATATATCTATCCTTGTGGGCGAAAAAATTGCAGGCAAGCGAGGTGCTATCGTTAGTGCTCTTGGTGCCGGACTCCCTTCTTTCGTTGCAATTCTCATTTTTGCAATGTTTCTCAACCAATTTCAAGACAACGAATATGTTGCTCGTGCCTTTCGTGCCATCCGTCCTGCCGTCATTGCTCTCATTGCAGTTCCAGTTTTCAAACTCGCCAAAACTGCCAAAATCACCATAGAAACTATCTGGATACCAATTCTATCTGCTTTACTAATCTGGCTCTTCGGCGTATCACCAATTTGGATTATCCTCGTCGCAATCGTCAGTGGACTCGCAATTAGAATATTAAAAGATAAGAAAGACAAAAATATTAAAAACTAATTCCTCACTCCTCATTCCACATTATGATGCTTTACTTACAACTCTTCATAACATTCTTCAAAATCGGACTCTTCGGATTCGGTGGTGGAGCCGCAATGCTCTCTCTCATTCAGTTCGAGGTTGTGGAGCATTATGGTTGGATTACGGCTTCTGAGTTCACTAATATGGTGGCGGTCAGTCAAATCACTCCCGGACCTATTGGCATCAACTGTGCCACCTATGCAGGCTATCTTGCCACTGGCAACGCATTCGGTTCGGCTCTCGCCACATTTGCTCTTGTCTTGCCTTCGTTCATTATAATGATGCTCTTAATTGCCTTTATGACTAAGAAAAAAGACAATAAATATATCGACAGCGTTATGCGCATCTTGCGCCCTGTAGTCATTGGGCTTATTGCTGCTGCCGCACTTCTTCTTATCACCGAAGAAACTTTTGGCGCCGGCTATCGCGATTGGACCGCTTGGCTCATCTTCGCTGCCGCATTTATTGCTACTAAATGGCTCAAACTAAGCCCAATCCTTATGATACTCTCTGCCGCCATCATAGGGCTGATAATATACTAAAAAGTCCAACTAATCCGACATCTTAGTAGGTAAAAAATATCAGTTTAATATTAAAATTCCGTGTATTCCGTGTGAGATAAAAGTATATCGAATTCACGTTAAAATAATAAAAAAAATGAATCTTTGGCAAGAACGTACAATCTTGATGTTTGGCGATGAATCCGTCCAAAAACTCGCCAAATCCAACGTCTTAGTAGTAGGTGTTGGCGGCGTAGGTGCCTATGCTGCCGAGATGCTTGTTCGTGCCGGTGTCGGTCATCTAACTCTTGTCGATGCCGACGTGGTTAGCGACACTAATCGCAATCGCCAACTCATTGCTCTAACATCTACCGTCGGACGTGCCAAAGTAGATGTGCTTGCCGAGCGTTTATTAGATATAAACCCTGACGTAAAACTCCGATTAATTCACGAATATTTGCGTGATGAGCGCACTATC
>JAZQRP010000241.1:0-8000 GCA_045629685.1 Candidatus Aphodosoma sp.
AAAATCTCTTGTTTTTCAATAAACAAGAGATTTTTTTTGTTATTTTACTTGCTCAATCAATTATATTTCAGTAACTTTGTACCATAAATAGCTATTTTAAAACAACAAAAATCTAAATCTAAAAAATTATGAAGAAATTTACTCTCCTACTCGCAACTCTATTCATTTCTATTGCTACATTTGCCGACTACTATGTAGCTGGTTCATCTTCACTTTGTAGTAGCAATTGGAGCAACAACGATGCCAACAACAAAATGACTCTCACAAATGGTATTTATGTTAAATCGTACGCCAACGTTCCTGCAGGATCACACGAATTCAAAATCACTAACGGAACTTGGGACAACTCAAAAGGCGCATGGTGTGTAGACGCCTCAACAAGTACTCCTGGCTATACTGGCTCCGACAATATCTCTTTCACCCTACTAAATGCCACAAACATCACTATCTCTTACAACGAAGGCACAGATAAAATCACCCTTAAAGCAGAAGGATTAGACCGTTTCGGCACATTTACAATCAATTCTTATACTCTATGTGGCGATTTCCCTTGCCTTGATTGGAATACTGCAAACACTACCAATCACATGACTAAAGGCGAAAATGGTATATGGACAAAAACTTACGAAAACGTAATTCTTGATACTAAAACATACAAATACAAAGTCGCAGCAAATAACGTATGGGGTCAAGGTGAATTCCCAACTAGCGGAGGTAACCAAGAATATAAAATTAACGAAGCTGGTGCTTACAACCTCACTTTCACTTACAACCCAGCAAAACCAGAACTTACTTGCGAAGCTAATTTAATAAGCACTGCTGAAGTTGTACTCTATCCAGAAAATACCACTATCTACGTAACAGTTCACACTCAATGGACTGCTGATAACGCACGCTTTGCTGCTTATTTCTTTGGTGCTAATGGCGACACTTGGGTAAATATGACTAACATTAAAGATTATTTTTATTCTGTAGTTGTTCCAGAAGGAGAATGGAAAAGAGCAATCTTCTGTCGTATGAATCCTAACAACACTGAAAACCGTTGGAATAATGATGGCGAAGAAAATGGACCTTTCTGGGGTATGCAAACAATAGATATTGTTTACGAAGAAGGCAAGAATCATTACATCATCAATAGCGAAGATCAAACTTTGGATGGCAACAAACCTGGTGGTTTTTGGACAACATACAAAGCAAACGACACTACTACTACTCTCGAAAACACAACTATCGCAAATATCTACACTCAAAACGGTATGATTGTTGCTGACGAAGAAATCTCAATCTTCACTATTACAGGTCAAAACGTAACTAACCTCAATGGCAAACTCGAGAATGGTGTATATATTGTTAAATCTACTAACGCTACTACTAAAGTAGTTGTGAAATAATCAATAATCATAGCACTATAGTTTCTATAACTTTCTATAGGCTCTATAGCCAATAATAAAAAAAGGCGACCAAATCGGTCGCCTTTTCTTATATCAATATTCTAATTAGAAAGTTCTACGCAAGAATTGGATTGAGCTTTCGATATGTGGATACATCACTTCATCGTCTTGGATAAATGGAACCACTTTACGATATTCAGCCACGAGAGCCTCAATTGCTGGTGATGATTTAGCAGGACGACGGAACTCTAATGCTTGTACTGCATTGAAAAGTTCGATAGCCAACACGCGCTCTGTGTTCAATGCCACGCGGATAAGTTTTGTAGCCGCATTTGCACCCATCGACACGTGGTCTTCTTGTCCTTGACTTGATTCGATTGAGTCAACCGATGCTGGCATACACAATCCTTTGCTTTGGCTCACGATAGACGCTGCTGTGTATTGTGGAATCATAAAGCCTGAGTTCAAACCTGGGTTAGCCACAAGGAAGTTAGGCAAACCACGTTTGCCACCAATGAGTTGTGTCACACGTTGACCAGAGATTGAGCCAAGTTCAGCAAGTGCGATTGCCAAGAAGTCCATTGTGATTGCCAATGGTTGTCCGTGGAAGTTACCTGCCGAAATTACCATATCTTTTTCAGGGATAACTGTAGGGTTGTCAGTTGCCGAGTTGATTTCTGTTTCAACTACCGAGCGTACGTATGCGATAGCATCTTTTGATGCACCATGCACTTGAGGCATGCAACGGAATGAATATGGGTCTTGCACGTGTACTTTTGGACGACGAATCAATTCGCTACCTTCCATAATTTCGCGGATGCGAGCTGCAGTAGTCAACTGACCATTGTGTGGGCGCACTGCGTGAACTTCGTGAGTAAATGGCTCGATACGACCATCGAATGCGTCCAAAGAAACACAACCAACCATATCAGCTGCTGCGCTCAATTCATCAGCTTTAATCAATGCCCAAGTTGCGTGAGCTGCCATAAATTGTGTACCGTTCAACAATGCCAAACCCTCTTTTGATTTCAATGTGATAGGTTCCCAACCAAATTTAGCATTCACCTCAGCAGCTGGTTGTTTTTTGCCTTCGTAGTACACTTCGCCCAATCCGAGCAATGGCAACGACATATGTGCCAATGGTGCCAAGTCGCCCGATGCTCCAAGCGAGCCTTGTTGATATACTGCTGGGAATACGCCTGCGTTATACATATCTACCAAGCGTTGAACAGTCACCAATTGCACGCCCGATACGCCATATTGCAATGATTGAATTTTCAAGAACACGATGAGTTTCACAATCTCTTGGTCAACTTCGTCACCTGTGCCGCAAGAGTGGCTCATCACGAGGTTCTTTTGTAGTTGCGATAGTTCGTCAGCACCTACGCTGATATTACACAACGAGCCGAAACCTGTAGTCACACCATAGATAGGCTCTTTTTGTGTTTTCATTTTGTTGTCGAGATAGTCGCGACAAAGGTTGATACGGCGGATTGACTCATCCGACAATTTCAATTTATAATCTTCTCTAACGATGCGTTTCACATCATCGATAGTAATTTTAGCAGGAGAAATTTCGTGGATTTTCATATTTTAGATTTTTTTTAACATAAGTACAAACTTTTCTTTTTTTTAAGTACAAAAGTTATCTTGTTGATTTATATTCTCGATATTTTCTTTTAACTTCAAATTTATCACCACCAAAGTTAACCAAAATGCCATGATCAATATGTGTTGTTGTGAGATAATTCACAAGCTGCAATTCATGAATTTTATTTAGTTGCGAAACTGCTTTTATCTCAATAATAACACGTTTTTCAACCAATAAATCTGCTTTAAATACACCAACAACCACACCTTTATAATCAACTTCCATTGATACCTGATTCTCTACAAACAAACCTCGCATTTGAAGTTCAACAATCAACGCATTTTCGTAAGTTGACTCTAAATAACCTTGAGCTAATCTCTTACGAACTTCGTATGCAGCACCAATGATTTCTTCTATTAATTTTTCATCATCCAATCCCGACATAGCAATTTATGTACTTAAAAAAAGAGAAAGAATTATGTACTTCTGTTTAAATAAACATTATTTTAATGCATTTTTAATAATTGAGTCGTCTTCTACGATATTAGGGATTGTGACAACCAAGTTTGGTGTGCGTTCCATTTCGCGTTTGATTGCAAACATAGCACCTTCGTTGCGAGCCCAGCTACGACGAGCGATACCGTTGTTCACGTCCCAAAGCAACATCGATTTCAAACGACGTTCTGAGTCAGCCGAGCCATCAATCATCATACCGAAACCACCGTTGATAACTTCGCCCCAACCTACACCACCACCATTGTGGATAGATACCCATGTAGCGCCACGGAATGCGTCGCCAATGCAGTTGTGCACTGCCATATCTGCAGTGAATGATGAACCGTCATAGATGTTAGATGTTTCGCGGAATGGCGAGTCTGTACCTGACACATCGTGGTGGTCGCGACCGAGAACTACAGGAGCAGACAATTCACCTGAAGCAATTGCATCGTTGAATGCTTTTGCAATCTTAGCACGACCTTCGGCATCAGCATAGAGGATACGAGCTTGCGAGCCAACCACCAATTTGTTCTTTTGAGCCTCTTTAATCCAGTGGATATTGTCTTCCAACTGACCACGAATCTCTTCTGGAGCAGTGCGGAGAATCTCTTCTTGAACCTCAGTTGCAATGCGGTCGGTGATAGCCAAGTCTTTAGGGTCGCAGCTTGTACATACCCAACGGAATGGACCGAAGCCGTAGTCAAAGAACATAGGACCCATAATGTCTTGCACGTATGATGGATAACGGAAACGACCATTTTCGCCCATTACGTCAGCACCTGCACGTGAAGCTTCGAGCAAGAATGCATTACCATAGTCGAAGAAATACATATCGTTAGCAGTCAATTTGTTGATAGCTGCTGCGTGACGACGGAGCGACTCTTGCACTGCTTCTTTGAATTTCTCAGGCTCTTCTGCCATCATGCGATTGCTCTCTTCGTATGAATAACCTACTGGATAGTAACCACCTGCCCAAGGGTTGTGCAATGATGTTTGGTCAGAACCAAGATTAACTTTGATATTATCAGCAGCCAATCTTTCCCACAAGTCAACCACGTTGCCTTGATATGCCAACGACACAGCCTCTTTGTTCTTAGATGCCTCAAGCATACGAGGAATCAATTGGTCTAAGTCAGTGTACACTTCATCTACCCAACCTTGCGAGTGACGCACGTGTACTGCTTTAGGGTTAACCTCTGCAATCACAGCCACTACGCCTGAAATCACACCAGCTTTTGGTTGAGCTCCCGACATACCGCCAAGACCAGCCGAGATGAATATTTGACCAGGAATCTCTTTAGCCAAACCTTTTTGTATTTGTTTACGCGCTGCGTTCAACACAGTGATTGTTGTGCCGTGCACGATACCTTGAGGACCGATATACATATATGAACCAGCAGTCATCTGACCATATTGGCTCACACCGAGGGCGTTGAATTTTTCCCAGTGGTCTGGTTTTGAGTAGTTAGGAATCACCATACCGTTAGTCACCACCACGCGTGGAGCATCTTTATGCGATGGGAACAAACCCATTGGGTGACCCGAATACATCACCAATGTTTGCTCGTCAGTCATTTCGCACAAATATTTCATAGTCAAGCGATATTGAGCCCAGTTTTGGAACACCGCGCCATTACCACCATAAGTAATCAACTCATGTGGGTGTTGAGCCACAGCATAATCAAGGTTATTATTAATCATCAACATAATTGCAGCCGCTTGTTTCGAACGTGCTGGATAATCATTGATATTACGCGCCTTCATTTCATAATCTGGACGCAAACGATACATATAAATACGACCGTATGTTCTCAACTCCTCTGCAAATTCAGGAGCCAATTCAGCGTGATGTTTCTTAGGGAAATAGCGCAACGCATTACGCAATGCCAACTCTTTCTCCTCTGCGGTCAAAATCTCTTTACGCTTAGGAGCATGGTTAATCTCTGGCTCATAAGCCTTTGGTTGAGGCAATACGTCAGGAATACCTGCCGCAATGTCTTTTCTAAATTCTTCAAGTGTCATAAGATATAAGATTTATAGTTATTGTTTTTACACTTTAATAATAATAACTCGCAAAGATACATATTTTTCTCAATATTCGCAATAATTTCCCACAAAAAAAATCAAAAAAACAACACCCATTAATCCCTATCCCTTACTCCCTACTACTACCCTCCTACCTTAAACATATAATAAATATACTATAAACATACTATAAATATAGTATAAATATAGAATAAATATACTATAAAGCAACCATCACCCACACCAAAAACACACAAAACAACCATCTTGCCCAAACAAAAAAAAATTCGTAACTTTGCACTTTGAAAATTAAAACATTAAAACTCTTTATGAAAACTACATTTTTGAAAAACTTCATGATGCTTGTCCTCACAAGCTCACTCTTAATTCTCGCTGCTTGTACTGGGCTAAACACTGAATCTTGGACTGGCAACGACAACAGCCAAACATCTGAGCACAAACTAATCGGATATTGTGGCAACAACATCGACGTAAATATCGCAGCTGGTCAAATGGCGCGCCTCGGTGGTGCAACAACTCTTCCTAAAGCTCTATTCGGCGACTCTAAATACATCGTAGGTGCTCGCGTATATATCGGAGCTGCTGCTACCGAAACAAAAATTTTCATCTCTGCCAACCTACAAACCAACCTCTACGAACAAGAATTCGAAGTCGTTCCTAACGCATGGAATTACGTAAAATTCACTACTCCATTCGAACTCAACGACTCACTCGCTGGTGTATATATCGGATATATCGGTATGTCCGACGGAGCTATGCTCGGCATGGAAAGTGGCGAATTCCAACTCAATTCAGGTGGCATGTGTATGGATATCTACTACGATAGCACTGAAGACGACAAATGGCAATTCTTCACAAACGTAGGTGGATATGGCTACAAAGGCAAACTCGGCATCCAAGCCGTAGTTGCAGGTGGCGACTATAGTGCCGAAACTCAAAACAACCTTACTATTGCCAACGTAAAAGCCGATGCAAAACTACCTATCAACGCATCTAACAACGTCAAATTCGACATCTTCAACTATGGTACTAAAACCATCAACCAAATCCTTGTCGAATACACATACAACGGCAAATCAAACAACATCTACCTCAACAATCTCGACCTTTGGAATGGTATGGGTTGCTCTGTGAACATTGCCGACCTCGTCACTCCTTCTCAAGAAGGCACATACCCATTAACAATATCAGTATCAGCACGCGACATAACCGATGATGTCCCAGCCGACAACCAATATTCTATCAATCAAGAAGTCTATGCTTCTGGTTTCCAACGTAAAGTCCTCATCGAAAAATTCACTGGCCAAAGCTGCTCTGCTTGTCCTAATGGAGCTGAAATCATAAAAGCAACTCGTGCTGCTCTCGAAGGTCGCTCTATCGAAGTTGCTCATCACGAAGGCTTTGGTGCCGATGCTTTCACTATCAACGAAAGTAAAGAGTATGCCAACTTCTTCTATAGCCAACCTAAATTCTCTCCTGCGATCATGATCGACCGCAATGTTGCTAACTCAGAAAATCCTGAATCTGTTGTAGGACGAGTAAACGACAACGAAACTCCACTCTTCACCGAAGCCGTACTCAGCAAAGCCCTCGAATCTATCGCTCCTCTCAACATAAACATCGAACATACATATAACGAAGCTAATCGTCAACTCGTAGTTACAGTTAGTGGCGAAGCAATCCAAGCTCTTCCTAACGCTCGCGTAAACGTATGGCTCACTCAATCTAACATCAAAGCATACCAAATCAAAGGTGGCGACGACTACTCTCACGACCATGCCATCCGCGCTACACTCACTGGCACTTGGGGTCAAGAACTCGTCCTCACTCCTGACAACAAATACGAAATGACATTCCGCTACCAACTCCCTGAAAAAATCGGTGATTTCGACGTAGTCATCGACGACATGGAAATCGTAGCATTCATCGCCGACTACGACGCTACAAGCAGCTTCAACTGCCGCGTCCACAACGCCGAAGCCGTAGCCCTCAAAAAATAAATTATTTTTTAACATAAGTACATAACTATCTCGCATTAAGTACATAAACAAACTTTTATATGTACTTAAAAAAAATTTTATCCACTGAAAAATACAAAATGTAAAATAAAATCAGTGAACCTACTAACAATTTTTTTGTACTTATGTTGAAAATAAAAAAACAAACTATTGCACAATTCAAATATTTATTATAACTTTGCAATCCGAAAGTGCTTCACGGAGTGAAAGCTCTTAAGTAACTAATTATTAACCAATAAACATTATCTGTATGTACTTAGACGCAGAAAAAAAACAAGAAATTTTTGGTAAATACGGTAAATCAACTACTGACACAGGTTCTCCTGAGTCTCAAATCGCGTTGTTCTCTTTCCGTATCGCTCGTTTGACAGAACACCTTCAATCAAATCGTAAAGATTATAGCACTGAACGTGCTTTGCGTATGTTGGTAGGTAAACGTCGTCGTATGCTCGACTA
>JAZQRP010000242.1:0-2552 GCA_045629685.1 Candidatus Aphodosoma sp.
CATTTTTCGGCACAATATATCCCTAAAAGAGTAGCCAAAATGCAGATAACTACCGATGCGGCGATATAGATAAATGCCTGCAATCGTTGACCTGTTTGTAATAGCTGAAGTGCTTGAAGCGAGAAGGTAGAAAATGTGGTAAACCCTCCGCAAAAGCCTACCGCCGCAAAAAGATACCCCATATTACCCAAGGCCGAAATAGCCATTCCTATAGCAAAAGAGCCTACCACGTTGATGGCAACGGTTGCAATCTCGCTACAAATAGCCAGCTGTGTAAGTATATATGTCAGCAAGTATCGTGCCACACTTCCTAAGGCACCGCCTGCCCCTACCAGTAATATATTCTTTATCATCTGATACAATATTTATAATCCATATCATCAACAATAAAATACAAACATACCACTGTATTACTGCTTTATAATATCTGTTTGGCAGTTTGTTTCTTTATTGTTTATATTCGCAAAATTACGAACATTATTTTATTCTGCCAAACTTTGGGTGAAATAAATTCAGGATTGGTATATCTGTCTACGCTCGACCGCCAAAACAAAGCATATAACTTCGGTTTTGAAAACATGGTGGTTTAGCTATCGAAAGTGCCATACTTTTGATGCAAAACTACGGCACTTTCAACCCGAAACTCCCATACTTTGTGATTTGCTGATTTAGGTTGTCACTTTTGTATCTTGAGACTGATTTAAGTTGACTAATTAATAATTATCGACTATTTATAGTTTACATCATTCACTATTACGACTATTTTTGGTTTACTCTGATAAAGAATCAGAGCTTTAAATTTGATTTCAAATCATTGGAGGTGCACCTCCAATGATTTGAAATCAAATTTATTGACAGTTTTATTACTATCTTCTTTGCTTGGAATTGTCCGTACAAAGATACATTTTTTTCGTCATATAGGAATATTTTTCATTTTTTTGATAGCATCCTCTCTATAGGATTTCCAATGTTTCTTGAGTTCTCCAGACATTTTGTGAGCTTGATTTGGTGTGAGCCAATCCAAACTGCTGTGAGGTCGTTCTACATTGTAAAATTTCACTGCTTTACGTATTGCCGTATTTACTTGTGAGAGGCTGGTGAATGTCATTTCATGCAATAGTTCATTTTTTACTGTATTGTTAATTCGTTCAGCTATAGCGTTATCTTTTGGATTACCGTTCTCTGTCATACTTGGAATAATATGATTATCCGTTTGAACCTTTATGTAAGCTGCACTTGCATACTGTGTTCCTCGGTCAGAGTGATGAATAAGTGTATCATCAAAATCTTTAGGAAGTGTTTTTATGGCCATTTCTAAGGCTTTGATACTGTAGGCTGCTTCAAGTGTTGGAGCAACATGCCACCCTAGAATGCACTTACTATAAGCATCCATTACAATAGTCAGAAATACAAATCTATACCCATTGGGTGCGGAAGAATCTTCTACTTCTATATAGGTAATATCACTGACCCACACATGGTTAGGTCGCATAGGTATTACATTCTTGATGAGATTAGGATAAGTTGGCAAGTTGTGGCGTGAGTTCGTAGTACGTATTGCCCGAGAGCGTCTTATTAGGTGAAGTCCTTGCTCATGCATGATAGAACGAAAGACATCGCGTCCAACTCGATACTCTTCTACAAAACGTTGTTGATACATTCGCCAAAGTTTATCCATGCCTATTTTCGGATCTTTCGATCTTACTCCAAGTATAAATTGCACAACAAATTGTTCCAATGCAAGACGTTGAAATAAAACATTTTCATCATGTTTATAAAAGGCCTGTCGTGTTACACCGGCCAGTGCACAAAGGGGCTTTATCGAGTATTTCGATTCCCCTTCATGCAGCCTTTTGACTGTCCGGTAGCGGCTTTTTTTCTTATTTCAATCCCAAACATTTCTTCTGCAACTTCGATCATTGTTTCGTTGAAATCAGCACGCATTGTTTCGTTGTAGAGACGTTTTTTTAGTTCTAAAACTTCCTTGCGTAAAGCCTTTAATTCATCTGATTCACTGATTGTTGTATTTCTACCCATTACCATTAAATTTGTATCCTTTTCTTTTGCAAAGGTACTAATAATTCTTGTAATAACAGAGGGTTCCGTATTATAAAATCGTGCCAATTCTTTTAAACTTGCACCCTCAAAATAGTGCATTCTCACAATGTCTATTTTCTCATCGTACTTGAAATTTTCTCTTCTTTTTCTTTTGGTTTCTTTATTCATATTTGTTGACTTTTGTGTCAACTTTTTTCAGCACAAGACAGCTTTTTGGCGTGGCTCGTATGTAGTGATGCACCATCTGAAGCTCGTCAGTTCTTAGGGGGGGATGGAAGCCTACACCTCTGCGGTACACCCTACCGCTACAAAAAATATTAAAAAACATATCAAATGTAACATTTTTTACGTTTGGTGCAATATTTTATAGTATAAAATACATTATTGCAGTAATAGTATGCCAACGGATGAGATGTTGAAATATTATAAGTATATATTGGATAGGTATGGTAAATTCATTTGGCGTAGATGCCGAAAGGCCAATATAGACACTT
>JAZQRP010000243.1:0-7026 GCA_045629685.1 Candidatus Aphodosoma sp.
CAATAAAACCGTATCTACCGCCGAAGCCTACACCATGCTCTTCGGAAATATCGTCTCAACTCTCAACTCTTGCGAAGCGAATATTATCGCCGGCGAAGCTACGGCGAATTCCGTGGATTCCGTGGATTCTGTGAGAGAAAATATCATCGACGAAGTCGTCATCTCCGTTTTCCGCGCTCCTCACTCATTTACAGGCGAAAACACTGTCGAAATCTCTTGCCACGGCTCTGTTTACATCCAACAAGAAATTCTCCGCCTTCTCATCTCTGCAGGTGCTCGCATGGCTAATCCTGGCGAGTTCACTCAACGTGCCTTTCTCAATGGTCGCCTCGACCTCTCTCAAGCCGAAGCCGTTGCCGACCTCATCAATGCTCAATCTGCTGCTCCTCACACTATTGCGCTCAACCAAATGCGAGGCAATTTCTCGTCTAAACTCGAAGAGCTCCGTCGCCAACTTCTCCATTTTGTCTCTCTGCTCGAACTCGAACTCGACTTTGGCGACCACGACGACCTCGAATTTGCCGACCGCACCGAACTCAATTCCGTTGCACAAGAAATACAATCGCAACTCACTCGCCTACAACAATCTTTCTCTCAAGGCAATGCCATCAAAAACGGCATCCCTGTGGCTATCGTAGGCGAAACCAATGCTGGTAAATCCACCCTTCTCAACCTCCTCGTAGGCGACAATCGCGCCATCGTGTCCGACATTCACGGCACTACACGCGATGTCATCGAAGACACAGTCAATATCAACGGACTCACATTCCGCTTTATCGACACTGCCGGTATCCGCCAAACTTCCGATATCATCGAAAATATGGGCATCGAGCGCACCTACGAAATGATAGAGCGCGCACAAATCATCCTTTGGGTAGTCGATTCAACCAACGTCACCGAACACATCGAATGGCTCGCCGAGCGCATCATGCGCCGCACCGAAGGCAAACGCCTCATCATTCTACTCAACAAAGTCGACCGCCTCAACGACGAAGAACTCATCACTCTTCGCCAATGGTTCGAACCATATTGTCCACAATGTAGGGACGCACGGCTCGTGCGTCCGTCCGAAAAATCCGTGAAATCCGACGAGCGCCTTTTTAGCGAAGCTAAAAACAGCGAATCTAATGATAAGGATGGAGAAATATCTTCCGTGTCTTCCGTGAGAGATAAAAACAACACCGAAATTAAGACAGCCAACATATTGTCCCCCTGTCTTAGGGGGACGAGCGAAGCGGAGGGGGTTAATAACACCTCCCCACAAATCCTCGAAATCTCTGCCAAACAATCCATCAACACCAACCAACTCACCCAACTGCTCTACGAAAGCGCACAAATGCCCGACCTCTCAGCTGGCGACATCATCATATCCAACCTCCGTCACTACGAAGCCCTCACCCACGCACTCGAATCAATCGACCGCGTCATCGAAGGCCTACAGATGAATATCCCAGCCGACTTCGTAGCTCAAGACATCCGCGAAGCCCTCTTCCACCTCGCCGAAATCACAGGCGGCGAAATCACCACCGACGAAGTCCTCGGCAACATCTTCGCACACTTCTGCATTGGAAAATAACTAAAACAAAAAACAAAACATGAAAAAAGTAACATCTTTATTACTACTATTCACATTAACAATAGCAAATACCATAGCCCAATCAACAATCACCATCACAAATAAACTGATCAATGAAAATGGTGATGTTATTGAATATGCAACCATAGGTGTTCCAAGTAAAAAAACAGGTACATTAAGCGATGCTAACGGAATATTTACTCTAAATGTAGACGCTGAGCCTTCAGATACATTAGTTATCCGACATGTATCCTACGACGAAAAAAAGATCTCTATAGCAGAATGCTTAAACACAACCAATAACATCGTCATGCAAACAAAACAACTTGACGAAATGGTTGTCTATAATGGCAAACGAAAAAAAGCCCAACTCGCAAATAAAGGAATGAACATAGCAGGAGGAGCTACCTTGTGGACTACAACAAATAAAGGTTGCGAAGTTGGCTCAATGGTAGAAACTAAAAGAATATTTGAACTGCAAGAAATATCATTTAATGTACGCTCAAACAATATCTTAGGTGCAAAATTCAGCATAAATATATACAAACAAAATGAAACGACAGGTGAATTTACCAATACTCTTTGCACGCCAATATATTTTGACATTCCAGTAAATTCCGATAAACAAGAAATAAAAATAGAAGTAACCGAAAACGTCATTATTCAACCTGGAACGTATTTCGTATCGATAATGTTCGTTGACTATAACAATTTAGACACCGAAAACCAACAACCTAATACTATCTATTTTCCGTTATACCTCAAAAGTTCCTATACCCGCAAAGGCATAATGAACGAACTCGAATTCATACCAGTAAATATGGGTCTATCCCTCAAAGGCATCGAATATAGATAAAATAAAAAAAGGACGTCGAAGACGTCCAATTTTTGCAATAAGCGAGAGCAATAGAGTTTACTCTAATTGCAGAGCAAAGCAAAAAACTTGAGCGTAGCGAAAAATGAAGGGAACCTGCGGACAGCAAAATCCCTCCACCCCCTCTCCCGACCCCAACGGGGGCGAACATACACTGTCTTTTCCTAAAATAAGTAGACAGTTTTTTGGTTATTTTACTAAATAAATAGACATATTTTCTAAAAAAATAGACATATTCCTAAAAATATAGTCATTGTCCTAAAAAAGTAGATGTTGGAGATGATCCCCTATTCCATTTCTTTTTTTGAGGTCTAGATTAAATAAAATACAAACTCTACCCACAAATCGCCACCTTTATCACCCCATCCAGTTTGTTCTCAAATATTCGATATGCTTCTTCTATTTCGCTCAACGCAAAGCAATGCGTGATAAGCGGTGTGGTGTCAATCCTACCCTGCTCTATCAAGCACAACACCTCCACCCACAATCGCCGTATGAATCTCAATCTTACATTTACCAATATCGCTTACCAAGATAAGATACTAAGTCTGAATATTTGTCAACTATAGGTAAGAATAATGTTTTTGGATCAACTATCATATACTTACTTTGATCTTCCAACATTCCTTTCCAAGTCTCTTCCATTCTCTTATTTGAAACAGAATAAACCTTATCAAGAAGATCTTTATTATCACTAGGAATAACATGAATATGAAAATAATCTTCTGCCTCAAGTTTTTCAATATTAGAATTTTTAATTACATTTTCCACCCAAAGAGTTTGTCTCATCAACTGATAAAAAGGTTCTTGATAATATATAGAACCATAATAACAATCCAAACTTTTTAACTGCATTGATGCATTTATTAATGGTTCATATCTATTCACTCTTTCTTGTCCTTTGCCGTTTGTTCCTTTTACTTCACCCTTTCTATCTTCATTAGATTTATCCTTTTTGCCATAATATTCTGTATATTTCCATTCAATAGGAATAATCCATCTTTTTTTATCACCCTTATGTACTGCATATATAAGAGCATCTATAGAGGTACAATTAGATCCCCTAGTTAATATTTTTTCATTCAAATGATCCTCTCTAGAAACCACTTCAAAACCAATATATTGTGGTTTAGCATCACAACTTATAGGAAGTACCTTCTCAAACTCATTCCTAACTCCATTCAACATAGCAAGAACTGCATCCTTGTCATGCATTATAGCAAAAAGATGATTAAGACAAGCTATCTGTGAAGATAATGTATGACCCGTAGGTTTATGGCCACCCCACCATGAAATATTATTATCATTAAAATATTCAATGACACCATCACGTATTGGTTCATAAAGATTATTTATTCCATTCTTAAGTACAAAATTTCGACGAATCTTCATAAAATATCCATAACCCTTATCGCCTGAAAATATATTAAAAGTATCTCTTATCAGTTTCACCTGACGCTCATACTGACTATTTTTATATTTACTCATAATTTTAACACTTTTTATTTTTCTACAATAAATCTCTTTTCAATTTTTATTTTTCTAACTTCCACCCACAATCGCCATGATAAATCATCTGTCGTGTCATGCCACCATCGATGCAGATATTCTCACCCGTAATGAATCCCGCCTTATCGGAGCAAAGAAACAAAACCATATTGGCAATATCCATCGGATTACCTACACGCCCTACAAGTTGCTGAACGGCATCTGCACCTTCATACACCGTATAGTTCGTATCAATCCACCCTGGCGAAATCGAATTGACCCTTGCTCTGCCCGCAAGACTCACCGCCAACGCATGCGTCAATGCCGCTATTCCACCCTTTGCTGCAGTGTAACTCTCGGTCTGTGGTTGACTCATTCGGTCGCGCGAAGAGGATATATTCACTATCGATGCACCATCTTCGGCTAAATAAGGCATCAACAATTTCACTAAATAAAACGGTGCAGTAACGCCCACACTCAGTGCATACTGAAACTCCTCATACGAGCACTCATTAATCCCCCTCATCAACGGCAACGCATTGTTAATCACACAATCCACCCTATCGTGTCGCGCCACGACATACTCCACAAACGCCTCAAGCACCTCTTTCTGCGCAATATCGCCCACAAAATGCTCCCCTTCCGCTTGCTTATCAATCACATAAACATAAGCACCCTCCGAGCGAAACACATCGGCAATACACCTGCCAATGCCACTTGCCCCACCCGTAATAATAACTACTTTCTCCTTAAACATATCACAATTTATTTTGTTTCTGCAAAGGTACAGTTTTTCAATTAAAAAACAAAGGAAATAACCCCATTTATATGCAAATATATGCAAAACTAAATGAACTCTTCCATATATCATTTTTTTTTCGTATCTTTGTACTTTATTAACAGACACAAAAAGACAAAACAAATAGTCTTACTTCTAATATTTAACGCTAATCATCACAAATTACCATTAAGTTTTTATTTATGAATAATTTACGATGATTTGCGTTTAGAAGGAAAAAATAAAAATCACGTTCTCCTGTCTTCATGTCTAAAAAAAACTAAACCCCTATGAGTGAAATAACTAAATGTCCAAAATGTGGTAGCGAATACGTATATTTCGATGGTTCGCTATATGTATGTCCTGAATGTGCGCACGAATTTAGCGCCGACGACCATGCTGCGGCTAACGAAGGTCCTGAAGTTGCACGCGATAGCAATGGTACCGAACTATTCGATGGCGATGCCGTTACTGTAATCAAAGACCTCAAAGTCAGAGGCTCGTCAATGGTCATCAAACGTGGCACTAAAGTAAAATCTATCCGCCTCACCGACAATCCCGAAGAGGTTGATTGCAAAATCGACGGCAGCAGCATAGTCCTAAAAACTTGCTTCCTCAAAAAATAATTAATCCTCAATCGCGAATACTATGAAAGAGCTAAAATGTCCTCAATGCGGTAGTCAATTCTCTGTCGATGAAGCCGATTATGCCCTAATTCTAAATCAAGTAAAAAATCAAGAATTTGAGGCTGAATTACGCTTACGCCTTGCCGAATTACAAAAGCAAAACGAAATAAAACAAGAGGCTGAAGCTATAAAAGCCTCGCAATCGTTCCAAGCCAAACTCAACGACAAAGAGTTAGAACTATCACGCAAAGAGAGCGAAATCCAACAACTAAAATCGCAACTCGACTCTTTCAATCAAGCTAAACAGCTCGAATTAGTGGCTGAACGCAACAAAGCTAACGAAAAAATTCTTCAGTTACAAGCCGAAATCAAACAAAACGAAAGTAACATTCGTGTGGCAGTACTCGAAGAGCAAACTCGTGCTAAGGACCAACTACAAGCCAAAGAAAACGCTCTCATCGAACTACGTAGCCAAATAGACCTAAAACAACAAGAGGCTAAAATTCGCGAAACTAACATAAAAGAGGACTACGAGCGTCAACTCAAACAAAAACAAGAACTCGTTGATTACTACAAAGATATGAAAGCCAAACTATCGACTAAGATGATTGGCGAATCGCTCGAAATACATTGTAGCAACGAATTCAACCGCGTGCGTACCACGATGTTCCCTAACGCCTATTTCGAAAAAGACAACGATGCTAGCCTTGGTAGCAAAGGCGATTTTATCTTCCGCGACTTTGCTGATGGTGTCGAATATATCTCTATTATGTTCGAAATGAAAAACGAAATGGACGTAACGGCTACTAAACACAAAAACGAGGACTTCCTTGCTAAACTCGACAAAGACCGCAACGACAAAAAATGCGAATATGCCGTGCTTGTCTCTCTACTTGAGCCCGACAACGACTTCTACAACGAAGGTATCGTCGATATGTCATATCGCTATCCTAAAATGTTTGTCGTTCGCCCTCAGTTCTTTATGCCACTAATATCGCTCTTATCTCAAGCATCACGCAAAAGCATCGAATATCAAAAAGAACTCATCTTGGCTCGCCAACAATCAGTCGATGTTACTAACTTCGAAAACAAACTCAACGACTTCCGCGACAAGTTTGGTAAACACTATATGCGCGCAAGCGAGAAATTCAACAAGGCTATTGAGGAAATTGATAAAACAATCAAATCGCTTCAAAAAATGAAAGAAGACCTCCTCAGTTCCGAAAACTACCTTCGCCTTGCCAACAACGACACTGAAGACCTTACAATCAAACGCCTCACTCGTGGCAACCCTACAATGAAACAAAAATTCGATGAAGCTCGCAATTCTCAAATAGAATAAAATATAAAATATGGACTTCAAACTATTACATACCGACCCCTACTCTTCTGCTCGTGCCGGAATTATCACCACCGACCACGGACAAATCGAAACTCCTATATTTATGCCCGTTGGCACTGTGGCTTCGGTCAAAGGCGTACACATCAAAGAGGTTAAAGAAGACATCCAAGCCCAAATCATTCTTGGCAATACATATCACCTCTATCTTCGCCCTGGACTTGATATTTTAGAAAAAGCAGGTGGATTGCATAAATTCAATGGTTGGGACCGACCTATTCTTACTGATAGAGGTGGTTTTCAGGTACTTTCGCATGCTGACAATCGCAAACTCAACGAAGAAGG
>JAZQRP010000244.1:0-23102 GCA_045629685.1 Candidatus Aphodosoma sp.
CTATTGGAGTTGTCTTTTTGAATAATTGATATGGCAGATGATACAGTAGGTGCATTAAATACAGAAAAACCTAGATCTGCAAAAAGTTCTATTTTATGCTTAAACAATTGTATTCTTAAATCTTTGTATTTTGGCATATTGAGGAATGTGTCAGGAGTTATATAGGCTATAATCCCGTTTTCACTACATATGTTTAATGCTAGTTTATAAAACCATTTATAAAAATCTCTGCATCCATTTGAAACATCAAAATATACTTTTATGTATTCATTAATAAGTTTTTGTAGTTCTTGTGCTTCGATCCATTTTCCTTCTGATTCTAACCGTTTTATAGGAGAGCCCTTTCCACTTAAAAACATATAAGGCGGATTACCAATTACAATATCAAATCCTTCCTTATCCTCTCTGTTAAAAACATCGCTGAACCAAGTATGCCAAAGAAAGAATTTGTTATTCTCAGCAAGATTGATTACCCCTAATTCTCTGAGTATTTCAGGATTGTATGCTTGTACCTCCAATTGCTTGTTGATAGTATCGGAAATCTCTTGCTGTAATTTTACTTTTTTGTCGTGATCACTGCAAGAGTAGTATGATGATAGTAGGTATGAAACAGTTTTTTGCAAACGATTCTTCTCATCATCGAAAAGAGAAAATTCTCCTTTGTCTTTCTTATATTCCTTTTCGTAAGTTAGTTTACTCAAATCAACGCCCATAAAACTCTCGATAAGCGAGTTGCCTTGCATAATCTTATAGTCGAGGTTAGGCAATGGCGATGGTGTTTCCTCATCTACCACAATAGAGAGCCAGAAACGCAGACGAGCAATATCAACAGCACCCTTTTCTATATCCACACCATAGATGTTGTTTTGGATAATGCTTTTCTTAATCTCGGCTCGGTCGTAATGCTCCCCACTCAACACCTCACGACAATGCAACAACTCATTGAGTAAGCCCATAGGAAATGCTCCCGAACCGATGGCTGGGTCACAAATCTTAACCTCTTCAAGTGCAGTGAGAAGTTTAGGTTTCTTGTTCTCCGGAATATCGGCTACACCCTCTTTGGGAGATAGTACGAACTGACGAATCTTATCTTTTGCTACACTTGTATTGGTTTCGAGGTAGGCAATAAGTGATTCCTGGCACATATAGCGTACAATCTCTTTGGGAGTGTAGAATGCACCTTTATCCTTGTTGTCTTCGAGTAAGTTCTCAAATATCTTACCCAACATCTCTGGGTCAACACCTACTTCTGCATCGTTTGGGTCGTTCTCGTCTATAGTAAAATTATACTCACTAAAGAATTGAAATAGTTGAGAAAAATATTTTGCTGGGAATAGACTATCAGGCTCATCTTCTTTGTCACGCTCAAACAACCCACCATTGAGATATGGAATATCTTTCCACTCTTCAAGCAATGCCAAATCCCAACCCAATGAAACAAACAAATCATGTCGTTCGACTGGTTTTGTATTAAGTATGCCAAAGAACAATGGTTCGAGCACTGCATCTAAATAATTGTCTTTATACTTCGAACGCTCATAGAGATTTTGCATATAATTCAAATCGCCACACAACCATTTTTTGCGTTGTAGAAAATGAAGAAACGTTATACGTCCCATCATCTTTTTAATATAATCACGCACCTTTTTATCATCATTACCAAATGCCGACATCAATGCCTCGTCAGGCTCACTCACGTTACGCTCCTCCCATTTTCCACCAACTTTAACAACTCGTTTCCCTGTTACATACTGAACAAAATTGGCATATTGCTCACGATATTTATCAAAGAATTCATCAGATAATGCCTCAACAGAAAAGGCTTTTTTCATTGTCTCAAACGATATACCTTTTTGCTGTAAAAACTTAAAACGTTCGATTGGTGTTTTATAAAGCAATTCTTTACTGCCGAATACGTATGTATAGCGTTTAGGTGAAGTGGATTCGCCTTTAATATCACAAATAAAAGACAAACGCCAATGGTCGCCACTATTGAAAACGACTAATGCTGCATCAAATTCGCCCCAACGAGGATTGATAAACGAACGTACAAGATTACGCAATCCCACTCGACGATTTGCCACTGAACCATGCTTTATTTCGTAATAAAACATTCCTATACGAAAACCATCATTATCAAGATTACCCAGATAATAACCATCATCGGCAGTCACTGAATTTGTATCTATCTTTTCAGGCGTAGCCTTTATTTCTCTTGCCTCAAAAAAATCATGTAAGAATTTACACCATACGTTTATATTAAATGATGATTGAAACAAAGAACGTAATTGTTCGTCAGTATATGTTGTTTTCATAAAATTAAGGATTTAAGGTTATACAAAACTTTAATTTCATTGAAGTTTCTCTTGCTCGGCATAATCAAAGTAAACTTTGTTTCTGCTCTCACTTATACGAAACTTTCAGAAATAATGATTTGAGGATTTGACATATCTTGTGCATCGTGGCGTTGGTCGTAGTTCATTGTTTGATACTCCTCTACCAATTCATTGATACGTACTTGCAATTTATATTCATCTTGCCTAATACGCTCACGATTGCCTGCATATTCACGCGACAAAGTTTTCAATACACGAGGTAGTTGAGCATACATGCCCTCGTTGATATATCGTGTCAATACATCGCATTGCGATTTCAATTGACTATCAACGGTTAATTGCTTTATGTCTCTTAGGAATTTATTTGCCTCAAGCGAAGTTTTATCGAGGTCTTTACGAATTAGATTTATAGATGTAGTATCGGCAGCTTGCACATATTCAGTAACAAATTTAGTCAAAGCTGAATTGACATGATTATAGTGCGATTCTTCATTGACAAATGGGGCTGGTTTTTCCTCTGGTTTTGCTTTTAAATATTTTACAGCCTCAAGAAAATCAATTACTTTTGCTCCGTCGGACGATACTAAATAGAATTCTGTTTTTACATTCGACGACATAAAAACTATAGTCTTACCAGAATGTTTACCAGTATTGCGCATTACACGACTTTTCATCGGTAACGACTTGATTTTGTGATAAAGTTTGCGGTCGGTATTATAGAGATTACGCACTTCGCGCAATAATTCTATTTTCTTATCTATGTTATCTTTTATGTTTGAGTCAAACATTTGAAATTGCTTGACTATCTCTTCTTTTGAATAAATTTGGGCATCTTCGCCAAATGCAGAATGGAAACCTTGCAACTTTACAAGGGCATTTTTATACAATTTTATCTCTTTATCGCCTTGTTGAGAAGGATAAAACATGTAATTATAGATATTCGGAGCAACTGAACCAATACGATTTACACGACCTATACGTTGCATCAAACGAGTGGCATTCCATGGCGAATCGTAATTAACAATTACGTTTGAACGATGAAGGTTGACACCTTCAGCCAAAACATCTGAAGTTATAATGATATTGTAATTATCCTCCAAAACATCATGATTAGCATCGAAATTCTTTTTAATTGTATCCCCTACTCGTTTACGATTAGCCGCAGTAACCAATAGCACATCTGTACGTCCAATCTCTTTAGTTAATCTATCATACAAATAATTAAGAGTATCAACACTTTCGGAAAACAATACCAATTTACCTGATGGATTTATAGTTTTATCGAAAAACTGATTACTCAATTTATCACGGAAAAGATTGAATTTAGGATCATCAACTACCGTCTGCCAATCTTTATTCAATTGTTCCAAAATAACTCTGTCTCGTTTCAGCATATCAAGAAATTTATCATCGAAAGCATCGGCAGGATAAACAATATCTTCAACTAAATAACCTTTTTCTATTGCATATTCAATAATTTGATCAAGCTCCATATTCTTAGCTTGCAACTCTTTAACATTCAAGTCTGGAGCTATGATAACCTTGTTTTCAGCAAACATCTTTATCATATCATCGGTAATGCGCAATAAGGTTGCAAGAGAACGTTTAAAGGCATAAAAACTACTCTCCAATCGCTTAACCATGTGCACACGATAAATACCAGCCAATGTTTGACCAATATGCACTGCGTGTTTATATTTTCCCCTATATTCTGGCTTCAAAAACTCAACTGCACGATAACGAGCATAATCAAGACCTTCTCCTGTAGGATTTTTATCAGATTTACCATCGGTCAATTGTTTTAATGTTTCATAAAACAACGAACTCGTAACGGAATCCATCTGATAAGTTAAATCATCAGGTGGTAAAATATTTGGAAAAATTAAGCCTTGAGCATTGATGTCTGCTCTATAATCTGGGTCATTTAAGATATTATTACGAGTACGACGAACTGTTACTTTGTCAATTATATCCGTGCGTATTCGATTATAGATTTTATCTACATCGGTAGTAACATCACGTTTGTCGCGTTCGTGCATCAATTTTTTATAGGCTTGAACCAAAGGCGAGAAAAATGCCCTAAGATTAGGAATACCATCAATTGTACAACTCTGACTATTTTGAAATAACAACAATTGATTTTGTAAATCTTCGGGAGTATTATTCAATGGTGTTGCCGAAAGAAGCATAACCTTTTTCTGAACACTATTCAATAAACCACGATTGGCACATGCCGATTTACATATTTTCTGCAATTCATCATATTTACCTGAACTATCGCTACGAAAACCATGTGCCTCATCGACAATTATCAAATCAAACTCTTCTTTACTCTTATATTGATCGCGACCTTCAAGAATTTTTGACAAACTACCATTCGTAATAAATTGTGCTTTTTTAGATATACTAAACAAATTGAACGTATTTTTCCAGTTATCTTCAAGCGCAGGCGGATAAACAACCAATACACTTGTATTTTTACCATTTGCCTCTATAAATCTTTTAGCAATCATAGTGGCAATCATAGTTTTACCCAAACCAACAACATCGGCAAGAAACAATCCATTATGTTTCATCAATATCTGATAACCTTGTATGACTGCATCAATCTGATACTTATATTCTTTTACTTTCTCAGGCAATTGTATAGTAAAATCATCTTCTACTTGGTCGCCAAATGTATCAATCAACACTTTGATATACAATTCGTATGGCGTTGGTTGATAACCTAAATATGTCTTATTCTTAAACTCAGCAATATCGTCAGCGGTCAACACTACAGCTTCGTTCCATAATTTCCAAAACTCATCAGAACAATATTTTACATCATCATAATCTTTCATCGCCACATTAAGTTCGTATTGAGGGGCTTGTTTTGTTCCAAGTCCGGCATCGGATATATTAGAAGAGCCCATAATAACCCAACCATCGCTATTTTCGGTATGCTCTTGAGGCAAACACAAATAAAATTTGGCATGCAGACTCTTAGTGGCATGAATACGCATTTGCAAACGACCCGACATTAAATCATCGCACATTTGCAAAATACCCTCTTCGACCTCTGCCGAATATTTTGCATTGATTATATCATCTTTAAAACCATTATGATATATCTCTTTTGCTTTTTCGGGGTCGGCAAACATCAAAATAGCTTTGTTGTGCTTTCTGAAAATATCATCTATATTGATACCTACCAATATTTTTATTTCAGAAATATCACCTAACTCCTTGCGGAGTTTAAAATAACCTGATGAACGGAAAAAACCTACGACAGCAAGAAACCTGTCGAATGTAGCCATAGAGGATGCAATACCTTTAAGTTTATCAAAAAGTGTATTACTTGGCTCGTTATTAAAGAATTTTGAACTCATTACAACACATAATTTGAGCTCAGTGGTCAAGGACTTCAAGTAACCACTAATGTGTTAGTAATGGATTAAGGTTTAGACATAAAAAAAGCGTGAAGCCCTGAACTGTTGCTCGCTTCACGGTTAGAGGCTCTGGACTGCCCATCGTAGTAAAGACGAGCAACGAGTAAAAGCCCCACGCTGATATGTATAATTACACTACGCTATACTCATAATCTACCATTAGCAGTGCAAAAAGCACACCAATGGCTATACAAGCATAACGTAGGCATGCAAAAAATACACACCTACGGGGCATTCACCGCTGCTTTTGCCTTGACTACGATTCGAAATTGTCCAGATTTCTAACCGTCAAAACTAAGCGTAAGTAAACGCCATAATGTTATGTCTTTGTTTGATTGAGATACCCCATCGGGGTGTCAACTGTCAAAAGTCAACAGTCAACGGAGTTAACTCCGTTCGTTACGGACGCACGAACCGTGCGTCCCTACTATTTTTAACCTTTCGGTTGATTCAATCAAGCAATCGCAAAGGTACAAAAAAAACTTCATTCGGCAACACGCTGAATGAAGTTTTTTATAATTAATCTTCTTGTTCGTAATAATATGAATAATCAATACCTTTCATGAATGTTTCACGATCGTTGATTTTATTCGTTAAAGCACCATGCAACAAATTATGTATTGATGTACTATCGACCGAACTACGCACCATTGCATCTAAATACTGTTTTTTATCTATTTTACTCCAATCGATACATTGCTTTAACTGCTGCTTTAACAAAAGATCAAGCCAAATACGGGTTGCACGCCCATTGCCTTCACGAAATGGATGTGCCACATTCATCTCAACATATTTTTCTACTATCTCAGAAAAAGTTGTTACTGGCATTGCCTCTATTTGCTGTAGTGTTTGCGAAAGATATTGCACCATAGCAAACTGAAAACCTCCTTTTGCTATATTAACTGTACGAATCTGCCCCGCAAAATCATATAAACCACCAAACAAATAGGCATGTATCTGCTGCAAACCTTTGACAGTACCAACTTCTATACTTTCAATCAAACCACTCTCAAATAACGCATACGCCTTTGATTTACTCTTACCGTCTATGGTCTCTTCACTATAAGTGAACCACTGAATAAACCGCGAAGATTTAGCATTTGGCATTGATTGCGCAAGAGCAATAACACCATTATTATCAAGCACATCTGATAAACGAGATTTTCCATCAGGTGCCAATATTTTCAACTGGTTAGTGACACTAACCACTTCACTACCCTCTTTTCGCAATTTTGTTTTTAGATATTTCCAATAATTCCGATTCTTTTGATAATCATCCTCACCATTAAGCACCCCTATAATATCAAGCACAGAAAACCACCATTTGTGATTTGCATCATCCCAAATGGCACGGACCTCTCGATCATCAAAAAAACGTATTGAAATTTTTGGAGACATAAAAACTTTATTATTCGCAAAGATACAAAAAAAACTTCATTCTGCAATATACAGAATGAAGTTTTTTTTATCATTTTCTTGCTTTGCACGGACGCACGAACCGTGCGTCCCTACAGTTTGATGATTAGAATTTACCTTCCATGCGTTGATAGCTCTTATAGCGCCATTTTGCGTTGTCTTCGGCTGCTTGGAAGAGTTCTTCTGCTTCGGCTGGATATTGTTTCATTACTGAAGCATAGCGAACTTCGCCTTTCAAGAAGTTTTTGAAGTTGTCCCAATTTGGCTCTTTGCTATCGAGTGTGAATGGATTTTTGCCCTCTTCTTCGAGTTGTGGGTTGTAGCGCCACAAGTGCCAGTAACCGCATGCTACAGCTGCTTCTTCTTCGGCTTGTGCTTTACCCATACCTGCTTTCAAACCGTGGTTGATACATGGAGCGTAAGCAATAATGAGCGATGGACCTGGATAAGCTTCAGCTTCGCGGATAGCTTTGAGGCATTGAGCTTGATCGGCACCCATAGCAACTTGAGCAACATATACATAACCATAAGTAGTAGCAATCATACCGAGGTCTTTTTTGCGTACGCGTTTACCTGCAGCAGCAAATTTAGCGATAGCACCAACAGGAGTTGATTTAGATGCTTGACCACCAGTATTAGAGTAAACCTCTGTATCAAGAACAAGAATGTTAACGTCTTTACCAGAAGCTATAACGTGGTCGAGACCGCCGTAACCGATATCGTAAGAAGCACCGTCGCCACCGATAATCCATTGAGAACGTTTCACTAGATAGTGGTCGAGAGAAGCAATCTCTTTGCAGATATCGCAACCACAAGCAGCAACGAGAGGACGAATTTGTTCTGCAAGTTCTTTAGAACGATCAGCATCGTCTTTCTCAGCAATCCAAGCATTGAACAAGCCTTTCAACTCGTCAGAGCAGCAAGTGCAAGTTTGAGATTTAGTCATAAGTTCTACGAGACGAGCGCGCATTTTGTCGTTAGCGAGAGTCATACCAAGACCGAATTCGCAGAAGTCTTCGAACAAAGAGTTAGCCCAAGCAGGACCTTGACCTTTTTCGTTAGTTGTATAAGGAGTAGAAGGAACTGAACCAGAGTAGATAGAAGAACAACCAGTTGCGTTAGCTACGATTTGACGGTCGCCAAAGAGTTGAGTGATGAGTTTCACGTATGGAGTTTCGCCACAACCAGAGCAAGCACCAGAGAACTCAAATAGAGGAGTTGCAAATTGTGAGTTCTTAACGTTAGCTTTAGTATCAACGAGGTGTTGTTTTGTTTTAACGTTTTTAACGAGATAATCCCAGTTAGCAGCCTCAGCCAATTCGCCTTCGAGAGCTACCATTTTGAGAGCAGGACCACCTGCTTTAGGGTTACCTGGACATACGTCAACACAGTTGCCACAACCGAGACAGTCGAGAACACCTACTTGCATACGGAAATGCATACCTTTCATAACTGCAGGAGCTTTCATTTCGAGAGTAGCAGCAGAGAATCCAGCTTTTTCTTCGTCGGTCATAACGAATGGACGGATACAAGCGTGAGGACATACGTACGCACATTTGTTACATTGGATACAGTTGTCGGCATTCCAAGTAGGAACAAAGGCAGCCACACCACGTTTTTCATATTTTGCTGTTCCTTGCATCCATGTACCATCTTCGATGCCTTTGAAAGCAGAAACTTTCAACAAGTCGCCATCTTGAGCATTAATAGGACGAACAACTTCGTTGATGAATGCTGGGTCGTTGTTTGGTTCAACAGCATCGTCTTCGAGAGTAGCCCAAGCTGGGTCAACAGCAAGTTGTTTGTATTCGCCACCACGATCGACAGCAGCATAGTTTTTGTTTACGATATCTTCACCTTTTTTGCCATAAGATTTGAGGATGAATTTCTTCATTTGCTCGATAGCAAGGTCGACAGGAATTACTTCTGTGATACGGAAGAATGCCGATTGAAGGATAGTATTAGTGCGGTTGCCAAGACCGATTTCTTGAGCAATAGCAGTAGCATTGATATAGTAAACAGTGATATTGTTTTGAGCGAAATTGCGTTTCACTTTGTTTGGCAAGTGTTTAGCCAACTCTTCGTCGCTCCACACAGTATTCAAAAGGAATGTACCATTCTTTTGCAAACCACGAGTTACGTCGTACATACGGAGGTAAGCTTGAACGTGGCAAGCTACGAAGTTAGGTGTAGTAACCAAGTATGTAGAACGGATAGGAGTATCGCAAAAACGGAGGTGAGAACATGTGAAACCACCTGATTTTTTAGAGTCGTAAGAGAAGTAAGCTTGACAATATTTATTAGTGTTGTCGCCAATGATTTTGATAGAGTTTTTGTTAGCACCTACAGTACCGTCAGCACCCAAACCATAGAATTTACCTCTAAACATATTGCCTGCGTTGACAGTAATATCTTCGAGTTTAGGAAGCGAAGTGAAAGTTACGTCATCTTCGATACCGATAGTGAAGAGATTTTTAGGTTGAGGCAACGCCAAGTTTTCAAATACAGAAAGGATTTGAGCAGGAGTAGTATCGTTAGAGCCAAGACCATAGCGACCACCGACTACGATAGGAGCATTTTCTGTACCATAAAGAACGTCTTTAACATCGAGGTAGAGAGGTTCGCCAGTAGAGCCAGGTTCTTTAGTACGATCGAGAACGGCGATGCGTTTAGCTGATTTAGGGAGAGCAGCCAAGAAGTGTTTAGCAGAGAAAGGACGATAGAGGTGAACAGCAACGAGACCAACTTTTTCACCTTTTTCCATCAAGTAGTCGATAGTTTCGCGGATAGTTTCAGTAACAGAACCCATAGCGATGATTACGCGTTCAGCATCTTCGGCACCATAATAATCGAACAAACCATATTTACGACCTGTGATTTTAGAGATTTCGTTCATATACTCTTCAACAATAGCAGGCACAGCATTGTAGAAAGTATTAGAAGCTTCGCGGTGTTGGAAGAATACATCAGGGTTTTCAGCCATACCACGAGCCACAGGGCGTTCAGGAGTCAAAGCGCGAGAGCGGAATGCTGCGAGAGCATCTTGGTCGATAAGACCAGCGAGGTCTTCGTTCTCAAGCATTTCGATTTTTTGGATTTCGTGAGAAGTACGGAAACCATCGAAGAAGTTGATGAAAGGCACGCGACTCTTAATAGTAGAAAGGTGAGCTACGGCAGCGAGGTCCATAACTTCTTGTACAGAACCTTCAGCCAACATAGCAAAACCAGTTTGGCGGCAAGCCATCACGTCTTGGTGGTCACCAAAGATAGAGAGAGCATGAGATGCCAAAGCACGCGCAGAAACGTGGAATACGCATGGCAACAATTCGCCAGCGATTTTATACATATTAGGAATCATCAACAAGAGACCTTGTGATGCAGTATAAGTTGTAGTGAGAGCACCAGCTTGAAGAGAACCGTGAACAGCACCGGCAGCACCACCTTCTGATTGCATTTCTTGTACAAGAACTGTCTCACCGAAAATATTCTTACGTCCGGCAGCAGCCCATTCGTCAACATACTCCGCCATTGTACTAGATGGAGTAATAGGATAGATAGCAGCCACCTCGCTAAACATATATGAAATATGTGCAGCTGCTTGGTTACCATCACATGTGATAAATTTCTTTTCTTTCATCATAAGACAAATAATGTATTATTCGTTATTTCTTAAAAATTTCCAATACTAAGATTTTCAACAATATAACGCTTCGATTAAATCTTCTACCGCATTATAACAAAAATCGTACAAAGATACAAAAAAAATCAATACAAATTATAAAAAATTCAACATTTTTTCTAATCAAGAAGTCCGAGAGCAACGTCCATCATATTGGTGAAAGAAGTTTGACGTTGCTCTGGTGTAGTTGCCTCACCTGTAAAGATACAATCAGAAATGGTGCAAATAACAAGAGCACGTTTGCCAGCACGAGCTGCATTACAATAGAGAGCAGGGGCTTCCATTTCGACAGCTAATACGCCCATACGAGCCCATTGCTCAGCTGATGGTGTATCTTCATAAAAAACATCGCTTGAATAGATATTACCTACCATATAACGATAGCCAAACTCTTCGGCTTTTTCGACAGCTTTGCGAGCTAAGCCAAAATCAGCAATAGGGGCAAATGTGCCAGGAAGATTGTATTGAGAAGCGTAGTTGCTATTAGTACAAGCGCCAAGGGCAATGACAATATCGCCAATATGAAGGTCTTTATGAAATGCACCTGCAGAACCTACGCGCACTATAGTATCTACATCATAGAAATTAAATAACTCGTATGAATAAATGCCGATAGAAGGAATCCCCATACCATGACCCATAATTGACACACGATGACCTTTGTAGGTACCAGTAAAACCGAGCATACCACGCACATTGTTGAATTGCACTGGATTTTCAAGATAACGCTCTGCCATGAATTTAGCGCGCAATGGGTCGCCTGCCATGAAAACAGTTTTAGCGATTTCGCCATATTTTGCCTCGATATGAGGAGTAGGTGTTTGATGTTCCATAATATTTAAATTGAAAGTTGAAAGTTGAAAGTTGAAAATTACTCTTCGGTATTAACTCTACTTTAATCCCCAAATTATGAATTAAATACAATCATTTCGCAGTTGCGGCAATCGAATTCGAGACGGAAGCGGTCGGTACCGTTTTGGATGTATAGTTCTTTGATTTGTGTTTTTGGGTTCTCTTTTTTACACATTCCAAGGGCGTAACGAATGCAATGTTTGGTGCGCATAAGCTCGGCATTAGGCTGATGTAGTTGTTCGAATGCCATTTGCTTGACATTACAACCGTGTTGCTCGTAGAAGGCTTTTGCTTGAGAGTTGTAAATATTTGCACGATAATCTAAATCAGCAGTAACGTATTGATGCGTAGTTGGTTGTATTTCGATTAATGAACGTTTGTAGACTTTTGAGCGATTAGCCTCGTGGAGTTCGACTAACTGACGACGCCACTCGGCTATTTGAGATACAGGGATAAAGAGAGGCTCGTTTAGCTCAGAGAGGTCGATTGTATGAGATTCAAAGATTGTGCCACCTAATTTAGATAACTGAGTGCGCCAAGTGTCGAGCATTTTGTCAGGATTATTGGCTTTGTCGCCTACATAATCAACAGTGATTGAAGTAGAGACTCCATCGGAATCGACTGCAGAAAGGAGCAAAGAGCAAGGAGCAGAATGTAAAGAAACTTTTAGGTCAATAGAGATTTTACGTTCGGCGGTTTTGCCTGCTAAAATACGCTCGAAAGCGACATCAGAATTGCGATAGACAAGTGTACCCTTCTCGATTTTAGGCATAGTGAGTGGAAGGAGTCTGCCCGACTCTACTTTGTTGACACGGAAACCTTCGAACTCGCCTTTTTTGTTGAGATAGCATAATCCGTCGCCATTGGCAATAACGGATTTTGTGTTAATGCTCAATGCATTGCGCCATACGTCTTTGACTTTGCCAATAGGTTCGCCCAAAGACTTAGGTGTGTCGAATGACCAAATGTCGCGCTTGCGGCCTTCGAGGAAATAGTCGGTAGCACCACGATAGAAGGTCTTTTTAGGGTTAGGCTCGAAGAAAAATGTAGTTTTGCCAGATGAAGATGCACGGCGAGGTGAGCCTTCGAGGATTGCGTCGAATTGGCGACGATAATAGGCAGTGATGTTTTTTACGTAATCGATATCTTTGAGGCGGCCTTCGACCTTAAAAGAGGTGATGCCAGCGTTGATCATATCGGCAATATGGCGAGATGCGTCGAAATCTTTGAGAGACAAGAGGTGTTTTTTGGCAACTATTGTATTGCCCTCGCCATCAATGAGGTCGTAAGGCAAACGGCACATCTGCGCACACGCTCCACGATTGGCACTGCGACAACGAGCAGCTTCGCTAAGATAGCATTGCCCACTATATGAGACACATAGAGCACCGTGGGCAAAAGCCTCGAGGGCAACGTTGGTTTGCTCGGACATTTGACACATAGTGTCGAGAGAGGTTTCGCGGGCAAGGACAACTTGCTCGAAGCCACATTGCTCGAGGAATTTGACTTTTTCAACTGTACGAGTATCACATTGAGTACTTGCATGGAGAGCAATAGGAGGAAGATCCATTTGCAATAGAGCCATATCTTGCACGATGAGCGCATCGACGCCTGCGTTGTATAAATCATTGACTAAGAGACGTGCTGGCTCTAATTCGTCGTCTTTTAGAATAGTGTTGAGAGTGACATAGACACGAGCGTAATATTTGTGGGCATATTCGACCAATTGAGCAATATCGGAAACAGAATTGCCAGCCGCCACGCGTGCACCAAATTGAGAGGGACCGATGTAGACAGCGTCGGCACCATGATTGATGGCGGCGATGCCTACTTCGAGATTCTTGGCAGGGCTTAATAGCTCTATTTTTGGATTTTTTATTGTCATTATTTTGAGTGAATACACAATGAGAGTGTGTATTTTTAAGATAAGGCACACCTAAGGTGCAGGTATCTCTATAGTATATTTAAGTTTTGGATTTTTAAAGAGCAAATACACAATGAGAGTGTGTATTTTTGGAGTATAAAATTAGTCGCGTTTGAATATGTCGCGAGTGTAGACTTTTTCTACCACATCGTCGAGCACGCTATCGTAGCGATTAGCAATAATCGAATTACACATCGCCTTGAATTTAGCTAAATCATTAACGACTAAACTGCCGAAGAATGTTGTGCCATCTTGCAATGTAGGTTCGTAGATGATGACCTTTGCACCTTTGGCTTTAACGCGCTTCATAACGCCTTGAATTGAGGATTGGCGGAAGTTGTCGGAGTTGCTTTTCATAGTAAGACGATAGACACCTATGACGCATTCGCGCTCTTGGGCTACGTTGTAACTATTATTCGTATAGCTGTAGTAACCAGCGAGTTCGAGGACACGGTCGGAGATGAAATCTTTGCGAGTGCGATTGCTATCGACGATGGCTTTGACGAGGTTTTGCGGTACGTCTTCGTAGTTGGCAAGGAGTTGTTTGGTGTCTTTAGGCAAGCAATACCCGCCATAGCCGAAAGATGGATTGTTATAATGCGAACCGATGCGAGGATCGAGGCAAACGCCATCTATGATTTGCTGTGTATTCAAACCTTTGAGTTCTGCGTATGTATCGAGTTCGTTGAAGAACGACACACGAAGTGCTAAATAGGTGTTAGCAAAGAGTTTGACAGCTTCGGCTTCGGTGAATCCCATAAAAAGAGTTTCGACATCTTGCTTTATAGCACCCTCTTGAAGTAATTGTGCAAATACTTTGGCTCTTTCGACCAAATAAGGATTAGACATATCAGTACCAACAATTATACGGCTTGGGTAAAGATTGTCGTAAAGGGCTTTAGACTCACGAAGAAATTCAGGTGAAAATATGATTTTGTCGGTATTATATTTTTGACGCACATTGGCAGTGAAGCCTACGGGGATGGTAGATTTAATAACCATCACGGCATTAGGGTTATATTTCATAACCAACTGAATAACATTTTCGACAGCTGAAGTGTCAAAAAAGTTCTTCTGCGGGTCATAGTTTGTTGGAGCTGCAATAACCACGAATTCTGCATCACTATATGCTTTTTCTGCATCTAATGTGGCTGTCAAATTAAGAGGTTTTTCGAGAAAAAACTTCTCAATATATTCGTCTTGGATAGGAGATATACGTTTATTAACTAAATCGACACGCTCGGGCACGATATCAACAGCCACAACATCTTGGTGTTGAGCTAATAATGTTGCTATTGACAAGCCAACATATCCTGTACCTGCTACTGCTATTTTCATATATAAATAGATTTGTTCAAACTATGCAAAGTTACAAATAATTTTGTATATAACAAATAAACGCATCAAGAAAACTTTCTCAATGCGTTTATTTATTTTATTTATAAGAAGTAATTACTTTAGCGACACGCTGTATATCTTCATCGGTACACATAGGACCAGAAGGAAGACATAGACCATCATTAAATAGAGCCTCGCTAACACCATTGACATACGTAGGAACGTTGGCAAATACAGGTTGAAGATGCATAGGTTTCCAGAGAGGACGAGTTTCGATTTGCTCTTCATCCATTTTTAGACGTAAATCTTCACGAGTAAAACCAGCTTTTTCGGGATTAACAAGTATGCAAGTGAGCCAAAAATTAGAGTCGTATTCCTCAGAAGGACGTTGCATGACAGTAATGCCTTCAACATCTTTTAGGAGTTCGGTGTATAAAGCATGTATCTCACGACGACGAGCAATATGCTCATCAAGAACATACATTTGTCCGCGACCGATACCAGCGCAGATATTACTCATACGATAGTTATACCCTATCACTTCGTGCTGATAATGAGGCGCATTTTCACGCGCTTGAGTAGCATAGAACATTACACGTTGTTTTGTTTCAATAGTAGGAGTAACCAATGCACCACCACCAGAAGTGGTAATCATTTTGTTACCATTAAATGACAATACGCCATACTCACCAAACGTACCACAAGCCTGTCCTTTATAGGTAGAACCTAATGCTTCAGCGGCATCTTCAAGGACTGGAATACCATAACGATTGGCAATTGCCATAATCTCATCCATCTTGGCTGGCATACCATAGAGATGTACAGGAATAATTGCTTTTGGATATTTACCAGTTACGGCTTTGCGATCGAGAATTGCTTGTTCAAGCAATTGAGGATCCATATTCCAAGTATCAAGTTCGCTATCAACAAAGACAGGAGTAGCACCAAGATAAGTGATAGGATTGGCAGAAGCGGCAAATGTGAAACTTTGGCATATCACTTCATCGCCAGCCTTAACGCCAAGCATGACGAGCGCAAGATGTAATGCAGCCGTACCAGCAGAGAGGGCAACTACGTGTTTATTTTCACCTATATATTTTTCTAAATCAGCCTCAAAACCATTAACATTCGGACCTAATGGTACTACCCAATTGGTATCAAAAGCCTCTTTGATAAAGTCTTGCTCACGACCCGACATGTGAGCAAGCGAAAGCCATATTTTTTTGTTCATAATTAGATGCAATTTAGTTAGTTCCATCGAAAGTTTCGGCAGTGGCAATGCCTTCGCCCGAAATGCCTTCGCGAACGAATACTTTTTTAATAGTTAAAAATAATATTTTTAGATCAAGCATAAAAGAGATATTATCGACATACCAAACATCATATTCAAACTTTTTAGTATGCGTAATTGCGTTGCGACCATTGACTTGAGCCCAACCAGTGATGCCGGGGCGGACATTGTGACGGCGCATTTGCTCTTTAGAATAAAGAGGTAAATACTTAACCAATAAAGGACGTGGTCCCACAAAACTCATATCGCCTTTAAGAACGTTGAAAAGTTGTGGCAATTCGTCTATAGAAAGAGAACGTACGATTTTACCTATTCGAGTAAGACGTTGAGCATCAGGCAAGAGTTTGCCATCGGCATCCCGTTCATCTGTCATTGTTTTATACTTAATAACTTTAAAAATTTTTGCATCTTTACCAGGACGCTCTTGTGTAAAAAAAGCGCCAGCACCTTTATTAGCAAAATGTAGAAACATTGTTATGACCAATAATATAGGCCATAACACACTAAGAGCCAATAAAGCAATACAAAAATCTAATATACGTTTAATACAATTACTATACATTATTCTACAATTTGTCCTTTATCATTAACAATTATGTTCGATTTTATCACTTTAGCAGGATTACCAACAACAATAGAACCACTTGGAACGTCTTTTGTTACAACTGCACAAGCACCAACCACAACGTTAGAACCGATGACAACACCGGGCATAACGACAGAATTAATACCTATGACAGAGTTGTTGCCGATTTTAACATCGGTTTTGAGTTTACGACAATGGTCGTGAGCCAATATCATTGCTCCACGCAAAATCCATACATTATCTCCAATGTATATTCCCTTAGGGTTGATGGATTTGTAGAGATGAGCAGACCACGATATGACACAATTGTTGCCGATGTGCATACCATAAACCTTACGCAAAAACGCAGGATACAAACGGACTAAAAAACTCCACAATTTACGTCTCATAATATTTAGATTTCGACTAATTGAGAAACAACTACATTTTTACATTTGAGCATCATTGTTCCCCACGAAAGACCCAAACCAAATGATGAACAAAGAAGTTTTGTTTCTTTATCTGCTTGCAATTTATCTGCGATACGAGTTACCATTAATGATGGTATTGATGCTCCGCCTAAATTACCAAATTCTTCCAAATTATAAGGTACTTTATCTGTTGGCAATTTAAGTTTTTTCACAATACGATCAACAATCATTTTATTGGCTTGATGTATCAAGAAATAATCAACATCATTATCTCTATCAATATTATAATCAGCCATAAATTGCTCTATTGATTTTGGAGGACGTGATATTGCGAATGAAAATACATTCATTCCGTTAATCAATGTATGCATTGGAGCACGCACAATACCATTACCAAAATCTTGATATTCAAATGATGCTGGAGTTATAGGATTACGGAAACCACCATGAGGTGTCATCAAAGCCTCATAACCTTTACCTAAAGTATTAAAATCAATTACAATATCATTAGCACCCTCAGAATATTCCAAGGCTACTGCAGTACCACAATCACCAAATAGAGGCACACGACTTTTATCCTTCAAAGAACCCATACGCATTGCAGTATCACCAATCAACAACAATGCACGTTTTACATTACCAGATGAAAGTAAATTACCAGCCACATTTATAGCATACATACAACCACAACATCCCATAGGAATATCCATACAGAAGCAACTTTCAGGTAATTCCAATCGATCTTGTAATATGCATGATGTAGGTGGTGTTTTATAATCTCCCGTTACAGATTCAAAAATTAAAACATCAATAGAATCTTTTTCCCAACCTAAGTCAGCCAATAAACGTTCAGCTGCAGATTGACACATATCAGAAGCACAAATATCCTCAGATGCTAAACGACGAGATTTAATACCAACTGTTTTATCAAAAGTTTCAGCTTCTTCAGTTGTAAAGAAATCAAAATCTGCAGTTTTAACTATATTTTTAGGCACTGCCGCAGAAACACCAACTAAACGAACATTTTTAATTTCCCACCTTGCCATAACTTCTTAAATTTCAATATCATTTTTACGTAATATTTCTTTTGCTTTTGCAAAAGAAGTACAAGCCATAATATCTTCTGGTTCAAGCAAAAGATCAAATGTTTCTTCTAATTGAGCAATTATGTTAAGTTGATGAACTGAATCCCATGATTCAATAGTATCTTTACCAAAATCATCATTTAATACAGAAGCATCTACATTAAATACTTCGACAAAAACATTATTCAATTTTTCTAAATTTTCCATATAATTTAATTTTCTAATTTACTATATAATATTTTACCTGTTTGATTTTTAGGTATCTCATTTATCACTCTAACTTCGAATGCAGATGCCACAATCTTTGTTTTCTCAACTAATTCGTCTTTTACTAATTGTTTATATTTCTCATCTACTATATAAACTATCATTTTATCATCGTTACCAACGCAAGCACATTCAAGAGAATATTTAGATTTAACAATTTGCTCGCATTCGTCTAATCCGATACGCATGCCAAATAGTTTGAGAAAGCGGCCCTTACGACCAACAATGAAATAACATCCATCTTCATCGCGATATGCTAAATCACCAGTATGTAGAAGTCCGTTATTTTCGTCGGATAAGAGCAAATCTTGTTGATTATAAGCATATCCCATTGTTACGTTTTTGCCACGATAACACATTTCGCCTTCGGTGTTTGTGGTTGTTATAGTATTGCCTTGTTCGTCAATTAGGAATAATTCGCCATTTGGGACTGCGCGCCCGATACTACCACATTTATCAACAGCTAACTCAGCAGGAAGATATGCCATGCGAGCAGTCCCTTCGGATTGACCATAGGTTGCAATCCAACGCTTGCCATTATCGCGACAGAATTCAGCAAATTTTTGATTGAGTTTTGCAGACATTTTACCGCCACCTTGAGTTAATAACTCTAAATCTGGCAAATCCATACGAAAGAAACGCATTAAATTAAGTATCTCAAAACTATAAGGAACACCCGTGAAACTTGTTGCTCGTTGGTCTTTTAAAAAAGTCCAAAATTTAGGATCAGTCATTGACAATCCTGTGATTAAAATAGTTGCTCCAACATACAAATGACTAAACACAATTGAAAGCCCCATTGTATAATACAACGGTAAAACTAATAGTGGACGGACTTTTTCATCTAATTCAAAAAAAGTAGAAATATTTAATGCCGCGGCTTCAATATTATCATATTTATGACGTACAAGTTTAGGACTACCAGTAGAACCTGATGTTGGTAATAAATGTGATAATTCAGAATTTAATTCTACTACATTATCATGTAGTTTATATAGTGTATATCCGTATAAAGAAACTATACTCTCACCTTTAAATTGAGTTGGTGCGCACACATATTGTGGATTATAAGTAGATAACAAGGTATCCAAAAGTTCTTTATCTGTGTGTGCATTCAAAATTAGTGGTACGATACCTGCAGCGATAGATGAAATTGTCCAAGCTATACCTCCGACATTATTTTCGGCTAACACAAATATTAGTGTTCGCTGTGGAATATGTTGTTTGATTGTATTAGAAAAATCTACTAATTCGCCATAGGTCAATTGCTGCTGTGTAGAATCAATTACAGCAATCGAATTGATAGGTTTTTCATTTAAGCGTAGTAACATATTTTCGAGTTTTATTTTATTGTGAATACACACTGTGATTGGTTATACGTTGATGGCGGTTTTCTTCGGTACACCTTGCTTGAAGCTTGCTTAAAGTTAAGGCTCAATAACACACACTGAGAGTGTGTATTCTATTTGTTTTTTTTAAATTGATGCACACCCATCAACGCCTAAAATCTGACCAGAAATGTATGTAGAACGATCAGAGGCCAAGAAAACACATGCGTTAGCAATATCTTCTGGTGTACCAAGACGACCTAAAGCGATTCGGCTGATACGTTCATCAATTTTATCTCCGCTAGCTTGATATAATTCTTCAAATCGTTCAGTTTTAACAATACCAGGAGCTACAGCATTAATGCGTATATTTTGTGATGCAAGTTCTTTCGCTGCCGATTTGGTCATAGATATAATAGCACCTTTAGTTGCAGAATAAGCAACTTGCCCAGGAGATCCCAAAACTGCTGTTACCGAAGCTATATTTACAATAGAACCACCACCACTGCGAGCCATTAAACGAGATACAAGTTGTATCATTTCTAATACAGCTATCACATTGATACGAAACATTAATTCAGTCTCTTCGCGAGTAATCATACCAATCTTGCGATTAAATACAACTCCTGCATTGTTAACAAGAGTGTCAATTCTACCCTCTTGTTTAAATATAGACATAAATGAAGTTTTTACAGCAGTTGCATCTGTAACATCAAAATAAACTGGATTTACTCGAGTTGAATATTTTGCTGAACACTCTTTCGCCCATTCATCCATTGCACCTTCTTGTCGATCACAAGCATAAACAATAGCACCATCTGCAGCAAATTGTTCTGCAATAGCACGACCAATACCTTGTGCGGCTCCTGTTATGATACAAACTTTATTTTCTAATAATTTAGACATAATAACATTAAATTAATGAACGACCTCCATCCACGACAATACTTGTTCCTGTTATGTAAGAAGAAGCATCTGATAACAAAAAACAAATCGTATGAGCAACTTCTTCTGGTTGACCATAACGCTTCATTGGATATTTTTCTAAATCACGTTTAATATCATCTTCTGAAAAGAAACGATTTTGAATAAGCGGTGTCTCGATTGTTCCTGGTTGAACTAAATTTAATCTTATTTTTTTTGATGCAATTTCAACAGCTGCATATTTAACATAAACATTCAATGCATTTTTTGATGAACCATAAATTGCATTACCAGGATTATATGTATACACACCAGCTATGGAAGATGTATAAACAACAGAGGAACCTTTTTTTAGTTTTTTCTTCTTCAAAAGAGCCTTGGTTAACATCATTGGAGCAAAACAATTCACTTTATAAACTCGCTCCAATTCTTCTGTTGAAATGAACTGTATTGGCAAAGTTGCGCCTACACCCGCATTGCTCACACAGCCATCTATCTCTGGCATACATTCAAGCAATGTAGCTATACCCTCATCATTTGATAAATCAGCAATAATCATTTTATGACTACGCTCTTGTCCATCTAATAAGGAAATAGTTTCTTTTAAGCGCTCTTCATTACGCGCCGTAATAACAAGAGTTGCACCTAATTTAGAACATTCAATAGCTGTTACACGTCCGATACCAGAAGATGCACCTGTAACTAAAATAGTTTTACCTTCTAAAGAAAAAGGATTATACATTATAAACGTGATTCTACAAGATTATACAATTCACCAATAGTATTAACAGAACGCATATCATCGCCAGATATTGTTACATTATACTCTTCATCAACCATTGTAATAATCATCAAAGCAACCAATGATGTATAACCTTCAATATCACGAAAACGAGTATCGGCTGTCAACTCAACATTTTCGACATCATCAAATTGTTCTGCAAAATTTACAATAAAATCTTTTAATTCCATAGTTCTTATTTTTTTAAATTTATATATTACATTAACTTTTTAGCAGGATTTCCCATTACAGTTGTCCCTTCTTTAACTTTACGAATAACAAAGCTACAAGCTCCAACATGAGCATTTGATTCTACTACAACACCATGATTAATAACTGCTGAAGTATGGATATTAGTTTCATCTTTCACAACAATACCACCAACACAAGTGACATGAGTATCTATTCTATTCCAACTGCCAATTTTAGCATCATGACCAATAATAGTATAAGATTGAATCATATTATAATCACCGACAACTGCATCTGCTCCAATAGTTGTAAACGCACCAATAAAATTACCTTTACCCAATTTTACATTAGTACCAATACGTGCTGTCTGATGTATCAACTCACAAAATTCTCCTCCTCGAGCAATTATATTCTCCATACATTTACGACGTGCAGCACCTCCTATCGAAGAAACAAAAACATCATCAATTTGAGGAATATAATCAGTAATAGTACCTATAATTGGTGGATAATTTTGAAAATTATCTAAAGCTGACAAATTATCATCTATAAAACCTTTTATATCAAAATCAGTCATATACCCCACACATTCACGAGCATTATCATAGAACGTGCGCCCCATACCTCCTGCGCCTATTATTATTAAGTGTTTCATTTTAATTAAGTTGTTTTTGTTTATGTTCTTCCACTACTTTTTCAAAAATATCAGTTAGCTGACGAGCAATAACTTCTGGTGAAAATCTATTTTTACAATCCTCAGCAATTTTTGCTCTATCATAAGATTGATAATTTTCAAACATATATTTAATTGCATCAGCGAGAGCATCGACATCATCAACTGGGACAAGTAAACCCTCAGTTTCTCGAACAAACTCTTCTGGTCCACCACAAATAGTCGCAATAACAGGCAATCCCATCATCATAGCTTCTGCATAAACAACACCAAACGTTTCTTTTCGAGAAGAAAGAACAAAAATATTACTATCTTTAAATAACTCTATTATTTGCTCTTTTGTTTTTTGTCCTAATAAATAAATATTATCTTGCAATCCTAAATAATTAATTCTCTTTCGCAAATTATCAAATTCCTCACCTTTCCCAATAATAACCAATTCCCACCTATCTTTCGATAAATTCAATTTTGAAAAAGCATCTATTAATAAATCAAAACCCTTACGATGAATAAGACTACCGATAGTAATAAACTTTAATTTATTTTCTATTTTAAAATTCAACGTAGCTCTGCAAAAATTATCAGCTAC
>JAZQRP010000245.1:0-8685 GCA_045629685.1 Candidatus Aphodosoma sp.
TTGTCTATCAACACCTCTATGCGTGGGTCGTCTTTTATCGTAGGATACACCTCGCTCACAAACCAATCCACCAACGCCTGGTCGCGCTTGATTTTTGTGGTATTATTGCAGAACACATTCACCGAGAAATACTCGAAATGCTTGCGAGCCAACTCAATGTCGCGCACTATTCGCTCACGCGTCTCACCCTCTGTGCAACACAATAGGCACACCCCTTGGAAGTATCGCGCCACCTCCTCTGCCGTCACACCCTCTGGCACCCCCTTGTTCCACCGTTTACGCAACTCTGGATCAAATGTCTCAATCCCACACCGAAATTTAATTGAGAGTTGAGGGTTATTACCCCCTCCGCTCTTCAAGCTCGTCCCCCTAATATTCTCCCCCTGTTTTAGGGGGAGTCCCGCAGGGGAAGGGGTTAAATCTGTTATCTGTAATCTGTTCTCTGTAATCTTCAATCTAAACTCCTCAAGTCTATTGCGGTACATCCAGTGCATTTCGCACCACAGTGTATGAATCTTTTTCTCAACTATAATGCGTAGAAGCATCTCGATTGTGCGGTCGTCTAATTCAAGTGCTGAACCCGAATTTATCACATCCAGCACACCATATTCGCCCGTCACCTGCTCTAGCACCTGACGGTTCACCTCAAATGGGTCGTCGCTCACATCCGAGTGATAGTCGCAAAACTCACACCTACGCCACCTACACCCCGTGCCCTGCAGCAACACAAACTCCCTCGGCATCTTATCTCGTATAATCGAATATCTCTCCATAAATCAATCAATTGTAACACCAACTCGCTCAAATTTATACTTAATCCAACGGATTACAACATACGCCATCGGCGTGCCAAACACCGCCTCAATCGTCACCTTCATACCATATTGAAACAATATCATCATCAGCAAATCGTGAGTCGACACCACGCCCAAGAACGCAATCAACACAAACGGCAGTGTGTCGAACAGATACCCCACCAACGAACTACTTATAGTGCGCACCCAAAGCCAACGCCCAGCCGTCATGCGTTTGATGCGATCCATCAACCACGCATTCGACAATTCGCCGAGCAAGAAACCCGTGAGCGAAGCAATCACAATACGAGGTACATACGTGAACATAGTGTTGTAGGCATTAGCCTCAGTCTGCAAATAGTCAGGCGAAGGCAACCACACCCCCATTTGCGTACACAGCACCATCACTATGTTGCAGACAAACGTGAGCCAAATAATCTTTTTGGCAGTGCGATAGCCCCATATTTCCGTCAGCACATCGCCAAGCATATAAGCAAAAGGGAAAGTTATAGTACCAGCGTCGAAATAGAACCATCCAGCAATGCTAATCACCTTCACTGCCATGATGTTCGACACCAAATAGAGAGTAACGAAAAGAGCCGTCACCGCCATCAAAGGCATAGTGCTCTCTCGTCGGTTTTTTAAAGGGTTTTCCGAGACCTTATCCATAATTTCAAATTTTTAGTAGCGAGCAACTAGTAGCGAGTAACAAGACCTAACATCCCCCTCGCCCGTTGACATTTATTCTGCAAAGTTACTAATTTTAATCCACATTTTTCGTATCTTTGCAAAAAAAATATGACACCCTATGTAGTTTTTCTGTAAGACGTGCGTCTAATAGGCAAAAACAAACAAGAAAAAATGGAAAAATCAGAAAAAGAATTTGAGAAAATTGTCCGGGAGCACAAAAACACCATATACACCGTCTGTTTCATGTTCTCGAAAGACAACGACGAGGTCAACGACCTCTTCCAAGAGACCCTCATCAACTTATGGCAAGGCTTTAAGGGCTTCCGTGGCGATAGCTCCATTCGCACATGGATATGGCGCGTCAGCCTCAACACCTGCATCTCGTCCGAGCGCAAAAAGAGCAAGATGCAAACAGTGCCACTATCCATGGACATCAACCTCTATGAAAACACCGACGACGATTCGCGCCAAATTCAGATGCTCTATAATAGGATAAACCGCCTGAAACCCTTCGACCGCGCCATCCTCCTCCTCTGGCTCGACAATCTCCCTTACGACGAAATTGCCGCCATCGTAGGCATCACGGTCAAAAACGTATCGGTGCGCCTTGTCCGCATCAAAGAAGAATTAAAACAGATGTCAAACCAATAAAACTATCGATATTATGGAACGAGATATTAGATTAGAAGAATTGAACGAGTTGAGAGTACAACTCACGCTATTGAACCGAAAACTCGAAAAACAGAGCATCATCAACCACCAATTGATACGCAACTCCATCAAAGAGCGTATTTCGAACATCAATCGCACAGGGATTGTGCTGTGTGCATTAGTCATCATTGCCACACCCATCATTGCAGTCAACTACGCCCTTTTGCTCAACTTTTCGCTTGCGCTCAACATCTTCACCTGCGCCTTTATGGCAATAGCCCTCGTCTACACCATTTGGTCGCATTGGGGATTGAGTAGCAATTTGCTCAATGGCGATTTGATTACCGCAAGCAGCCAAATCTTGCGCACCCGCCGCCTCTACAAACGATGGAGCTATTTCAGTTACCCATGGCTAGTTGTGTGGCTCTGTTGGAATGGGTGGGAAATCTACAACAAAATCGATAATCGCGAAATGCTACTTGGCATAATCGTAGGAGGCATTATAGGTCTGATAATAGGTGGCATATATGGCTGGCGCCAACGCAACAAAATCTACCGCAACATCGACGCAATGCTCCAAGACATCGCCGAGCTCAAAGGCGAGGAGTAACCGTTCGGGTATAACATTTCAATATCACCATCATTTTATACCCTATCAGGTATAACATCAAAATACTGGACTCTAAAAAGCCCACAATCAAATTCCGACCTCAACGAGCAAAGCGAGTCCACAATGTAGGGACGCTCAGTTCGAGCGTCCGCCCCCGACCTCAACGTGGTCGCACAAAAACGCCCCACAATCCACACACGAGATTGAGGGGTGTTTTCATATACATTATTTTTTATTTCCTCATATAAAACCTACAATAGTAGTCATAAAAATATATTTACGAATCTACCACTAAAACCGTGAAAATAAACTAATTATGCAAATTTATTTTATTCTATTTGGGAAGTTGGCTTATTTTCATTTGGGAAGTTGGCTCGTTTACTACATTTGCACCATCATCAGTACTTTTAACATCACCACATATAATTGAAGTAGTGAGAGAAGCAATACGCAACAAAATCTACCGCAACATCGACGCCATGCTCAAAGAGATCGCCGAGCTCAAATCCGAGGAGTAAACCCGTTCGGGTATAATATTACAATATCACCATCATTTTACACCCAATAAGGTATAACATCAAAATACTGAACTCTAAAAAGCCCACGATCAAATTCCGACCTCAACGAGGTCGCACGTTAGCAGTAACCGCGGGTGGTCGAGCCTTTAGGCGAGCCACCTCCGGTTAAACGCACTCACAATCATATCATCACACCACAAAACAATTAGCATCCTTCTATTTCCAGTATCATTTATACATAACGGTTCAAAAGATTGCTAATAAAACAAAATTATCTAAAAACAGTCTCTCACAACAACTCATATTAACTCATAACAATAAATCAGAATTTACGAGCAAGCTGAGAGCAGAGGAAAAACTTGTTTTTACTATGCCGAAGCGCCGTCGTAAATGCAGACGATAGTCTGAATTTAGAAGTTACTCTACAACTGACACTTGACCATTCATAAGTAGAGGGAGGAGTTCGTCGCGTTGTTGGGTGAGATTTTCGATTTCAGTCCCAATATTCATTTGCATATCAAATATTGGTTTGTTTAAAGCCTCAAATCTTTTTATAATATCATTAGTTGGAATAATTACAGGTAATCCATGTAAATCATCTTTAGTAATAGAACCAAAAGTTGTTCCTGCAGAATTAAGACTATCAAATTTAACTTTGAGATAATGAATAACAAAATAAATGTATGTTATAGAGCCAATTTTTGAGTTGATAGCAGACAAACCTCGACCGATACAACAATCAGTATTTGCTATATTAACTGCACCTACAGGTGCTCGTACACTCATTAGTATATCCCCTTGTTTAGCAAAACGAGTGGGAGCAGTAGTAAACATACGAATAGATGGAAAACGAATACCAAAATCTGTACTTCCTTGATAGAATATTTCTCCATTGCCATCTTCATTATAACTACTTCCATCTGGAGATTGTCCCATTGTTATATTTGCAATATTAGAGAAAACTCCAACTTCCCAGCCTTCAGGGATTTCGCGTTTGAGTTTTGGGTTGTAGACCATTTTTCCGCCAGATGATTTGTAGGGTTTTCCTTCTTCGTTTGGGAAGTCGAATTGGACGAACCAATAGTCATACAATTGCTTCACCATCTCTTCTAAATTCTGATTTAGATGAATAAGATTAAAATCTAATTTATAACTTTGTGATTAAATTATAAAATTAGATTATATGAAAAAGAATTTTATTGAAAAGGTAATTGATCGTATGCAGTATCAATTGGATAGTAATCAAATTAAAGAGTTAAAAATGATTTTGATTAGTGAAATGCAACAATATGAACTTAGAGCAAATAAAGAGAATGTAGTTCACAGACAAGAAGAGAATAAAAAGCTATTGTACCTTTTTATTTCTGCAAAAAAAGTAGAGGGTTGTTCGAGTAAGACATTAGTTTATTATGAAAATACAATTAATTGTTTTTTAGATAAAATAGAAGTTGCATTATCACGGATAGAGACTAATGATATACGAGAATATTTAGCTAAATATCAAGAAGAAAAGAAATCGAGTAAAGTAACAATAGATAATATGCGACGCATCTTTTCAAGCTTTTTTGCTTGGTTGGAAGATGAAGATTATATAGCAAAAAGTCCTGTTAGACGAATACATAAAATAAAAACAAATGTTTTAGTAAAGGATGTTTTAAGTGACGAAGAATTGGAAAATTTACGAGATAATTGCGATGAAATACGAGATTTAGCAATAATAGATTTGCTATCATCAACAGGGATTCGTATAGGCGAATTGATAAAGCTCAATAGAGAAGATATAAACTTTCAGGAGCGGCAGTGCGTAGTATTTGGGAAAGGGAATAAAGAGAGAACAGTCTATTTCAATGCACGAACAAAAATACATTTACAAAAGTATTTATCAACACGAGATGATAATAATTCTGCATTGTTTGTTTCATTACACTCACCACATAATAGGATGAGCATAAATGGCATAGAATATAGACTAAAAGAATTAGGGAAAAAGCTTAATATAGCAAAAGTACACCCACATAAATTTAGGCGAACGCTTGCCACAATGGCAATAGACAAAGGGATGCCCATAGAGCAAGTGCAATGCTTATTGGGGCATGTGCGAATAGACACGACATTACATTATGCAATGGTAAACCAAAACAACGTAAAAATGGCACATCGAAAATTTATTGGATAGTAAGATTTCCATATCAAGTAAATTTTGTATCTTTGCGAAAAAATAAAATTTAAGCAAAATGAATTCAAAGAATTATAAGTTAGGAGATATAGCAGAAATTGTTAACGGAGCAACACCATCTACTTTATGTGAAGATAATTATGATGGAAATATTGTTTGGATTACCCCCAAAGACCTCTCTGAACAGAAAAATAAATATATCGAAAAAGGTAATAGAAATATTACAGAAAAAGGTTATAATAGTTGCTCTGCGCATCTTATTCCTGCTTATAATATCTTAATGTCATCACGAGCTCCTATTGGGTTATTGGCTATCAATAAAAAAGAATGTTGTACAAATCAAGGATTCAAAAATATTATTGTAAATAAATCTATTTGCAACGTTGATTATATTTACTATTATTTGAAATATCATATAAAAGAAATTGAATCTTTAGGTTCAGGAACGACATTCAAAGAAGTATCAAAATCTTCTCTCCAAAAATTTGAAATTTCTATTCCTTCTTTAAAGATTCAAAATCAAATTGCTACCATTCTGTCCAACCTTGATAATAAAATTGTCTTAAATAATCAAATAAATCAGAATTTAGAAGAGATGGCGAAGCAATTGTATGACTATTGGTTCGTCCAATTCGACTTCCCAAACGAAGAAGGAAAACCCTACAAATCATCTGGCGGAAAAATGGTCTACAATCAAAAACTCAAACGAGAAATCCCCGAAGGCTGGGAAGTGAAAAGTATTTTTGATGAATTATCAGTTCAATATGGATTTTCTTTTTCTACAGAACTATTTACTAACGAACCAACAGAAATTCCAGTTGTACGCATTAGAGATATATTAGATAATTCTATATCTGCATATTCTCATGAAGACGCAGATGAAAAATATCGTTTAAACGAAGCAGATCTTCTAATTGGTATGGACGGTAATTTTCATATGAATTATTGGATAGATAATATTTCATACTTAAATCAACGTAGTGTTCGCCTAAGAGGGAAAACACAATCTACAGTTTCAATACTTCAAGCAAGATTTGATATCGCGCCATATATAAAGGCAAAAGAACAAAGAGTTAAAGGTTCTACAGTAGGTCATCTTTCAGATAAAGATTTAAAAGAATTACATGTGCTTGTTTGCCCAAACAATAAGTTAAAAAAAGTTTTAGATTCTTTGTTAAAAAGAATTATAGCAAATAGAAAAGAAAATATAAAACTCACCAAACAACGCGACGAACTCCTCCCTCTACTTATGAATGGTCAAGTGTCAGTTGCAGAATAACCTCTAAATTCAGACTATCGTCTGCATTTACGGCGGGGCTTCGGCATAGTAAAAACAAGTTTTTCCTCTGCTCTCAGCTTGCTCGTAAATTCTGATTTATTTGACGATTGAGGGCAATTTTTTGGTCTATTGAGGATAGCAGATTACCAATACGTTTTTGTTCGTTTAAGTCAGGAATCCACACAATACAATCTTTAATTTTATCTGGTGATGTGTGTCGAATTTTTGTTTGCTGTGCACCTGCACTAAGTTGTTGTTTTACTAGCGTTGAAGAAATTAAATAAAAAGCAAAATTTTTATCTAAAAATTTTTCATTGCATATAATTTTTGCAATATCTTGACTTTGAATATATTTGTTACTTTCTGGAATAATAGCCGTAGAACCTAAAAGTCCTATTGCTTGTTCTGTCAATGGGGTAATAATATCCCCCTTTGACATTAAAAATTCTTTTCTAAAAGTACCTACATAATATATATTATCTTTTGATTTATTTTCTTTAAAACAATTATTATTATAATCAAAATTACCACAAGTTAAACGTATATATTCTCCTTGTGTTGCATAATATTCTCCACCCAAACTTGCACCTCGAGTTACCTCTATGATTTCCCCTAACTTATATTTTTTTAATTCCATATACTATTTTGTTGTTTTTTGATGTAGTTGTCGATTGATGATAAATTGTGTTCTAGTTTTTTGCGTTTAGCTAGTAATTCGTTTTCTCTCTGTTTGTTGGCTTGTGTGTGATAGTCGATGTTTAATATGTTTCTCTCTGGTGAAGCATTGTTTATTTGTTTTATCTCCCTATTCACTACATCTAATTCTTTTTGGTATTTTTGTTGAGCCTCAGATATATTAAAGTTGTGAACTGCAACCAACACATCGAGCAGGTTACGGATTTCGTTGATTTGGCGTTGTGCATCTTGCGATGATTTGCGGGAAATCCAAAAAGAAACTCCTATAGCAATTGTTGCGATGATTGGGCTTAAAATAGTCGCCCATTGAGTAAAAACGCCCATCATATTGCACGATATTTGAATATTATGTAATAAAAAGTGTTAAATATTTGCACAATCTAAAAAAAAGCATTAACTTTGCACCATCTCAGCAACCATGTGTTGAAGGAGAAACGGGGGCGATATTTTTTATCGCTCCTTGCTTTTTATATAGGCTTGATATTCCTTCAATAATTTCTCTTTTCTTGCTTTATAGGTTACTAAATACGCAGTCCAAGGTAAAATGTAATCTTTCGCTTTTCGCAATACAACCAAATATTCTTCATCCTCATGAAAAATAAGAATATTTGTTTTATTTCCACGAGTATTTTCCCAAACTTTTAAATATGGATGTTCCGACTGATTAATCATCGGAGCAGGCCATTTTATTCTTTCCATTCGTCGCAAGTCAGGCTCTCGAGTTGCCTCATCTTCACCTTCAGATGTCATATGCCAAAAAGTAGCTTCTTTATCCTGAGATAATGGATATTTTTTCAAGCCTAATCTTACTCCTCTAAAAGATGGTTTGTTTAGAATAAAATCTTGTTTGAATAATCCATATATAGCCTCAAGATATTTATGAAAATCACCACCATATTGACTTAATTCAATTAATTCGGGCAATTCGAAATATTCATTATTTTCCATATCCACTTCTCCAAACAAAAATATTAAACTTATTTTCGCGATACAATGTGCTTGACATCAAATTATATCCACTTCTCTCTCTAATACGAGATATAAGTTTCAATTTGGCTTCACTCGTATTTATAGCACGATGAACATAAGATAATGCTCCAATTAACAAATCGGCTAAAGCAACTAATTCAACCTCTTCAGACCTAACTTGTTGTACTTTACGTATTAAATTGCGATTAAAATCATAATGATTATTACATAACACATTGTGAAGTTTTTCAACTTTTTTTTGACCTTGTGTGTCTTTTATATCAATATAAATATTATATCCA
>JAZQRP010000246.1:0-2189 GCA_045629685.1 Candidatus Aphodosoma sp.
ACCTATAATCTCCTAAAAATAAAAGTAGAAGACTTAATCAAGTTTGATTAAGTCTTCTACTTTTATTTTTTCATTTTGATTGCTCCTGCTATTCCCAAAAATTCCAACTCAAGCCAAATTGAAATGTACCTGGATTGATAGGATAATTTGGCATAGACAAATAATTTGTGCCACCAAATAATCCTTTATTCAAATGATAATATTGTACAAAAAATCGCACTGTTTTCAAATGGAAATTAGCATAAACATTCATCTCTGGATAGTTGCCAATCAACAAATCTTTTTGTAAATAAAACTGTCCTAACGCAGGCATATAAGCATTTCCATAATAGGCTGTATGATAACGCACTGAAGCACCCAACTGCACAGTCAAAACCTTAAAAAACTTATCCTTATAATAGAAATTACCATACAACGCCACATCAGGCAAAGGCAATACATCTTGGTTACCTGTCAACTGATACACCGCTTGCACATCCAAATGAAAACGCCATGCGCGCAACTTAGCCAACACATCTACAGCCAACACTTGTATATTACCATCATATTGTGTAGGCAAACAACGCTCATTCAAATACACATAATTGGTGAGATTTTGAAACTGAACACCCACCGAAATATCTCGTTTAGGTAAACCTATACGCCCCTTAATATCTAACGCCAACGAGTTGTTAAATTCCAAATCACTCCACTTAAAGTGATTACTCTCATAATAGCGATACTGATGATATTCCGAATAGTTTCTAAATCCTGCAGCTGCCATAACTGCCAACAGCTCACGACCTATATTAAAATCAAAATCAAATCGTCCATCAAGGTCAAACTCACCAATATGTGGTCCAACAAGATAAATTCGACCTCCAATATTATATTTCACCCACTTACCTTCTCGCTTAAACAAATTAGCTCCAAATATCAAGTTATGTGAATACGAATTATCAAATTTTAAAGTATCCTCTTGATTCTTAATGCCCATTCCATAATGACGAATATCATACTTAACATACGCCGAAAGCCCAAATCGCATCAAACGATTAAATTTTTCTTCCATTGTAACAGCAAAAGTATTCGCAATAGACCAATAAACAGTTGAATCTTTAGTATAAGAATTTGAAAAATAATTATTTTCGTAAAATCCTCCAGCACTACCCTCTTCAACATACTTACGAGCTACATCTTCTGCATGAAAGGTGTGAGTAAAAGTCAATATAGGAACAAATTCAGTATATGTAGAATCAATACCTAATGAATCATTCTTGACATGTCGCTCCAATTCACGCCCCAATTTATACCTATGATTAAAGAAATAGTTAAAATTACGATATTTCGACTGCGCATTCGATAAATTTACAGGTATATTATTCGCTTGAATCGAATATTGCGGATTAAGAATATAACTATTATCTGCAATACCTCCATTTTCACGATTTTTGAATGAATTAAACATCACCGACGACACAATTTCATATTGCTTACCTGTATATGTAGTCCAAAAACCACCATTCAACATATTAGAAGATTGATACTGATACTGACCACGACCATATATAAGATTACACAAACCACCAACATTAACATACTTATTAGCATTCATTGTCAGCATAATCTTAAAAAAATCCTCCTCATTCTGCAATGGAAAAGCCGAACGATACACCATTTGTGAGAATGGCTGCTTAGTATCATAATAACGAACATCGGTAGGTTTTATCAAATAAGGAGCATACGCACGCTCAAACATATCCTCTCGCGAACTCACTTTTCTATCAAAATAGACCTTCGACTCCAAAGGCGAACCCAAATTGCCATTCCACGAATTAGCAATACTATAATTGTTCACAGGCTGATTATCCTGATAACTTGTAACAAGCGTATCTATCACTACCGTATCAGCTATACCATATATGTCATCAATAGTCCAAGTTTTAATCTCACGCACTACCGTATCTTTTACATCAACAGGCATAGGCAAACTTCGAAACTGACCAAAAATCAGTGCCGAAATCAATAACCCTACAAACAATAAACAAATACGATAATTACGCATTACAAACTACAAATTAATGATTTTTTATGCTTTTTACATCAAGCTTATTTAGAATGCAAAGGTACAAAAAATATTTTATCTTCGCAACACAATATTAAAGAGCAATAAACCTTTCTCTTATCAAACAATAAAACATTATAAATCA
>JAZQRP010000247.1:0-2260 GCA_045629685.1 Candidatus Aphodosoma sp.
TTATATTTACCTGTAATAATCGGAATTGCACAATACGAACAGGTACGATTACAACCCTCGGCTATTTTAATATATGCATAATGAGAAGGTGTAGTTATAACACGCTGATTTTCGGTCGATAATGTATCTTGAAACAAATCATTTGCCAAATTGACCCAATCAAATTTACCATAAAAAGCATCTACCTCTGGGATTTCAGCTTTCAACTCTTCGCGATAACGCTCTGAAAGGCAACCCATAACAATAAGTTTACCAATTTTACGACGTTTCTTAGCTTGAGCCATAGAGAGTATCATTTCGATAGACTCCTCTTTTGCATCGCCAATAAAACCACATGTATTGATAACAACGTATTGTCCTTTAACATCAGTAGAATCGTGAAATACATCAAAACCACGATTAACAAATTGAGCCATTACTTGCTCTGAATCTACAAGATTCTTTGAACAACCAAGCGAAATTATATCTACTCCATTCTTAATCATACACTTATATTATTCACCAAATAAAGTTTCAACAAATGCACGTTTATCAAACACTTGAAGATGTTCCATTCCCTCGCCAAGACCAATATAACGAACAGGAATTTTGAATTGGTCAGAAATACCAAGCACTACACCACCTTTGGCAGTACCATCAAGTTTAGTAATAGCCAACGATGTTACTTGTGTAGCTTTAGTGAATTGTTTAGCTTGCTCAAAAGCATTTTGTCCAGTTGAACCATCAAGCACAAGCATAACATCATGAGGAGCATTAGGAATAACCTTTTGCATCACATTCTTAATCTTAGTAAGCTCGTTCATCAAACCGACTTTATTATGCAAACGTCCAGCTGTATCAATAATTACGACATCAGCACCATTAGCTTTAGCCGAAGCAAGAGTATCATAAGCAACAGAAGCAGGGTCAGAACCCATTTGTTGTTTAACAACAGGCACACCAACGCGCTCACCCCAAATAACCAATTGTTCTACCGCAGCTGCACGGAAAGTATCAGCAGCACCAAGATAAACTTTTTTACCAGCTTTCTTAAATTGATAAGCAAGTTTACCAATAGTTGTTGTTTTACCAACGCCATTAACACCTACCACCATAATAACGTATGGTGTTTCAGGCAACTCCGACTCAAAAGACACTTGGTCATCAGAATTATTTTCAGCAAGAAGTTGACAAATTTCGTCTTTAAGCACAAAATTCAACTCATCAGTACCGACATATTTGTCACGAGCCACACGCTCTTCTATGCGTTCGATTATACGCACAGTAGTCTCCACACCAACATCAGAAGTTACAAGTACCTCTTCAAGATTGTCAAGCACATCATCATCTACTTTATCCTTGCCAACAACAGCACGTTTAATTTTATCAAAAAAGCCTTGCTTTGTTTTTTGAAGACCATTATCCAATGTCTCCTTTTTTTCGCGCGAAAAGAAATCAAAAAAGCCCATAGTATAGTTGAGAATTGAGAATTGAGATTTTATAGCATTATTCCACTTTATCTACACTACAATAAATCTACTAATGCAAATTTAAAAAACCACTAAACCCAATTCAGGTTATACAAAATATTTAACGAACAAAGTTACAAAAAAATATTGGTATTACATAATTTTCATAAACATATTTTACCACTTAATACATTTATTACTATATTTTTATAAAAAAAGAGAGGTATGTGACTACACACATACCTCAACAATTATATATTTTTTCGCTAATTATTTTGCGAAATAGTCTTTAACTTTTTCGTTAAGAACGATTTCTTCAGCGAAGATATACGCACCAGTTTTTGGTGATTTCACCATTTTGATAACTTTAGAGAATCCACGACCCTCACCTTTTTGCATAGATGCAACCGCTTTCTTTGCCATAGTATTCTAAGAATTATTTAATTTCTTTATGTACTGTTACTCTTCTCAAAATTGGGTTGTATTTTTTCAACTCCAAACGTTGAGTGGTATTTTTACGGTTTTTCGTTGTGATGTAACGAGAAGTACCTGGCATACCACTGTCTTTGTGCTCTGTGCACTCCAAGATTACTTGGACTCTTGCTTCTTTATTCTTTTTTGCCATAGTTAATTCCTCCTGAAGGTTAAGCTAAAATTTTAATATCCTTCCAATTACAATAGCCTTTTTCAACTGCTTTAGTAAGAGCAGCGTCCAAGCCAAGTTTATTAATAGTACGAAGACCAGCTGCAGAAATAGTAAGGCTGATCCAGCAACCTTGTTCTACATAATAGAACTTTTTGTGGAACAAGTT
>JAZQRP010000248.1:0-2703 GCA_045629685.1 Candidatus Aphodosoma sp.
GTTGGTATCTCCGTATAGTAAGATATAGTCTGGTTTTTCTTGTAGGATGATAGGGTATATCATTTCACAGAATTGTTCAACTGTTTTATTTTTACCATCTAGCATCCATTTGGGTTGAGGTATTGATAGTTGGTTGAAGAAAATATGACTCATATTTTCGTCGTAGTGTTGTCCTGAGTGGAGGATTTGTTCTTCTATTGCTTGATATCCTTGTGATTTATTAAAGTCTATTATGGCTTTACTTACCATTGCGGCTTTAATGAATTGAGGACGAGCTCCAACTATTGTGATGATTTTCATTGTTGTTGTAATATTTGAATGAGTTGAGAGTATAAATTTTTATGGTCTTTTTCTGTGAATATAGTGTTATGCCAGAGGAGACATAAATCACCATTGTATTTTTTTGTTTCGTAGATTAGATTTTTGGCATATTGTACAGATTCTTTATAACTCAATCCCATGTAATTTTCATGTGTTAGAGTGCAATCCATTACTGTGAGGGGGTGGAGGGTGAGTGATGTTAGTCGTTTTGTTTTAGGATTGATGAAATGAACTGCGCGGCAGGTGCCGAGGCGGAAGCCTGCTATATCGGCATAGCCCATAGTGAAGTCGTCGGTGATATGGGCATCGATAAGAGATTCCATATCTTCGGGTTGTTGTGAGCGAAGGTAGTGGTGGCGGGCTGTGGTTACTTGTTGATTTTCGATGGCATATTGTAGTAAGCGTTGCTCATCAGGTATTATATCGAGAGTATCACCACTTTTATAACTCGAATGAAGTCCAAATATTGTGTTTGGAGCTGATTTTAGTATCTCTTTTATTAGATATTTGAAGTTTTTGCCTGTTAGATTGTAGGATGGACGGTCGAAACTTGTTGCGTTGCGAGTTGCTTTGATAAAGTAAATTTTAGTGGCTTGTGGTAGTAGGTTGTCTTGACTTAGAATCCAAGGGAATGTGTAGGCAGGGTCGTTGTTGATATTGATAAGAGATTTGAGTATTGTAGTTATATTTTCTCGGCGGAGAAGACCGCCTATTAGTCCGCGTAGGCGACGATAGTTTGTTATGGAATCGACGTCGTGGGTGAGATAGATGTGATTGATTTTTTGAGGGATAGGTGGTAAGGTTATATCTGTTTGTTCTAATAAATTGCGGAGTAGTTGTCCGTATTCTTCGATGATTGGGCGATGGATAAAATTGGCTTTTGCGGGGATTGATAGTTTGCCGATGTATCTGCCATGTGTGTCGCGATTGGATGTAGGGTTGATGTATTCTTCGTAGCGAGATAGTAGAAAGTAGGTGCTTGCGATGAGGTCGGCATGGCAGATGAAGGTGTTTTCTAATTTTTCAATTTTGGGTGTGCCAAATAAAAGTGGTATGCCTTCAATCTCTTGAAGAGGGAGTGAAGGCATACTTTGAGGTGTGCCGTAAATGTTGTTGTCGAAAAAGTTTGACGGAACAATTACGACTTTGTATTTTGACCATTGAGTTTTATCGTTGCAATATCCTACGTGGTGGGCGTTGTGCTCGTCACGGATTAGGAATTGTATGATATAGTCAATGATTTTTTGCATTTGTTATTCAGCAGATTTTTGTGTTTGTTGTTGCTGTTGTTGGAGTTTCGCTTGTTGGGCTTCGTAGGCTTTTTGAGCGTCGTGAGCAACTGGGTCGAATAGTTTGATTTCGCGAGGTTTACGCTCTTCTTGTTTAGGGAAAGGTAGTGGGTTAGCGTGCATACGTTTGTAGGTTTCGCGGTTGCGTACGATATGTACAGCTTCGTAGATGGCTTCACGCATAGAGAGTTCATTGGCGATGTTTTTACCAGAGATGTCGTAGCCAGTGCCATGGGCTGGTGATGTGCGCACGAATTTGAGACCTGCTGTGATGTTGACGCCTTTTTCGGTTGTGAGGGCTTTGAAAGGTGCGAGGCCTTGGTCGTGATACATAGCGAGTACGGCATCATAGTGTTGGAACTTGCCTGAGCCAAATAGTCCGTCGGCAGCGAGTGGTCCTACGCATACAATGCCTTCAGCAATGGCATCATCGATAGCAGGTTTGATAACTTCGAGTTCTTCGGTACCAAGAAGTCCGTTGTCGCCTGCGTGAGGGTTGAGACCGAGTACGGCAATGCGAGGGCGTATGATGCTGAAGTCTTCTTGAAGAGATTTGTTGAGAAGGCGAAGTTTGTGTAGGATTGCCTCTTTAGTGATGGCTTGAGATACTTTGGTGATAGGCATGTGGGTTGTGACCAAAGCAACACGAAGACGATCGCTTGCGAGAATCATAAGAGATTCAGAACCAGCACGATTTTCGAGATATTCGGTATGACCTGGGAATTTGAAAGTTTCACTTTGGATAGTTGCTTTGTTGATAGGCGCGGTTACAATAGCATCGATTTTGCCATTCAATAGGTCGAATGTAGCAGCTTCGAGTGCTTCAAGTGCTGATTTTCCAGCTTCGGGAGTTGGTTGTCCTAGTTCGACTTTTGGTTCATCGGCAGATGTATTAATGATGCTGATTTTATGTGGATTTACATCGTCCGCTGAGCGAGCTACGCTGATTGTATATGAATCAATTCCGAGAGATTTTTTGTGGTAGCTTGCAGCTTTTGCTGAGCCGTAGATGATAGGCGTGCATTGTTCGAGGATGTGTTGGTCGGTAAGGGCTTTGAGGATTACTTCGTAGCCGATGCCATTGATGTCGCCT
>JAZQRP010000249.1:0-10535 GCA_045629685.1 Candidatus Aphodosoma sp.
CTCTACTACATCATCAAACCTGAAATCAACTTCCCAGTTGGTACAGACGAACACGAACCAATGGTGTACGACAAAGCTGCCGAAAACTTCCAACTCTGGCAAGATCGTGGCTGGCTCGTTCAAGACAAAAAAGAGTGCTACTATGTTTACGCTCAAACAATGAACGGCAAAACTCAATATGGTCTTTGCGTAGGTGCTTACGTTGACGACTATATGACTGGCAAAATCAAAAAACACGAGCTTACTCGTCGCGATAAAGAAGAAGACCGTATGAAACACGTCCGCATCAACAATGCTAACGTTGAACCTGTATTCTTCGCTTATCCTCACATCGACGAAATCGACGCTATCGTTGCTAAAACAGTTGCTAACGCTCCTGAATACGACTTCGTTGCTCCTGACGGTTTCGGCCACCACTTCTGGGTAATCGACGACGATGCTACTATCGCTCGCATCACCGAACTTTTTGCTGAACTTCCAGCATTCTATATCGCTGACGGTCACCACCGCTCTGCTGCTGCTGCTCTCGTAGGTGACGAAAAACGCCGCAACAACCCTAACCACCGTGGCGACGAAGAGTACAACTACTTCCTCGCTGTTTGCTTCCCTGACAACCAACTCAACATCATCGACTACAACCGCGTAGTGAAAGATTTGAACGGTCTCACAGAAGAACAATTCCTCGCTGCTGTTGCCGAAAACTTCATCGTTGAAGAAAAAGGTACTGAAATCTACACTCCTGCTAAACTTCACAACTTCAGCCTCTACCTCGGTGGTAAATGGTATTCTCTTACTGCTAAAGAAGGTACTTACGACGACAAAGACCCTATCGGCGTGCTCGACGTAACTATCTCTTCTAACCTCATCCTCGACAAAGTTCTCGGTCTTAAAGACCTCCGCTCTGACAAACGTATCGACTTCGTAGGCGGTATCCGTGGTCTTGGCGAACTCAAACGTCGCGTTGACAATGGCGAAATGAAAGTTGCTCTTGCTCTCTACCCTGTAACTATGCAACAAATCATCGACATCGCCGACACAGGCAACATCATGCCTCCAAAAACTACTTGGTTCGAACCTAAACTCCGTTCAGGTCTCGTTATCCACAAATTGGAAGACTAATTCATCCAATCACATAATATTCAAAGAGGCTGTGTCAAAATTCCCATTTTGACACAGCCTCTAACTTTTTCCAAATATCCTCCCCCATCACTCCATAACTACAACATACTATAAATATAGGATAAATATACTATAAATATACTATAAACATACTATAAAGCTATCTCTAAGCAACACTTGCACACATGCAACTATTTTTGTAACTTTGCCAATATTTCCAAAACCAATGCAAGTAAACATAATTGAAAATATCAACAACCTACCTCAGTTTGAACCACAAAACGTCTTTCAAACAGCAGACTATATGCGTCTTTTCGAAAATGAAAACGACACCAAAGTTGTGCTTTTTACCATCTACTCCAACTCTGCCTCTAAATTAGTAGAAACAACACAACCACAACAATTTATTGATAACAACCCCACACTACTATTACTCCAACCCATCACCATCCACCATTTCCTCAAATTCCTTCCTCGCAAATTCGGCTCATACGCCATAGCTTGGCGCGAACCATGGCGCAATCCAACAATCACCGACACCAAAGCCCAACAAGCATTCAAAGCATTACAAAAAGCAATCAACCAATACTGCCGCCACAAAGCCCTATACATCGAATTTCGCCATTTTTCCGAAAACAACATATATACCCCAACTTTCAACTCCCAATCATCAACCCACAACTTCCCTTGGTACAATATTTACCAACAATTCAATGCTGGCGAATCCATCGAACACAGCATGAATAAAAGCAAACGCAAACAATTACACCAATCCCTCAAAGCTGGTGCAACAATAGAACTCAATCCAAACAACAACGAAATAAAAGAGTGGTATGACCTACTAAAAAAACTCTATAAACGAATCCATCGACCATTACCGTCACTCCAACTATTCCTAAACCTCAACCAATCAAACATAGGCAAACTATTCATAGTCAAATATAACAACAAAGTCATTTCAGGCACTGCTCTATTGTATCACCCCAAATCTCAACACTACTACGATTGGTATAGAGCCTCTACCGACGAGCAAATCGATGGTATATATCCATCCGTAGTCTCCACTTGGCAAGCCATGCAACTAGTTGCCGACATGGGTGGTGGCACTTTCGATTTCTTGGGTGCTGGACCTCGCAACAAACCCTATGGCGTTCGCGACTTCAAACTCACCTTTGGAGGCAAACTCACCCCCGAACATCGCTATCGAAAATATCTTTTATGGTAAAATACACCATCAACACCCCTACAAAAATCAATCATAACCACATATATACACACAACAATCTGCATAAAACATTCCTCCAAAAAAATATATATATAAATACAACCAAAAACATTTGTTAATATCAAAAAAAAGATGTAAATTTGCTACTTAAAATCAAAAAAAGAAACTTGAACAAAAATATTACCACATATAGCAATCTTATCTACACCTTTGAAAAAACAAAGGCAGCGTCGCTTGCACTTTTACCCCCCCCTTACAACCATCTAATATTCAAAGATTTAAGTCTATTATTCATACATCAAATGTTACACACTAGGCATGTAAACATGCTTTGTGTGTAACGTTTTTTTATATATAAATCACTATTACAATCAACAAAAAAAGTTGCGCTCGACACGTACTAAAGAGTTATTACTATGAAAAAAGGTTTTTATTTATTTGCATTAATTGCAATTTCTTTATGCTTTGTTCAGTGCGAAACAACTGAAATAATACCAGAAGAAGCTCATCACGAATACATAGACCTTGGTTTGTCAGTGAAATGGGCTACTTATAATGTCGGTGCTACTACTCCCGAAGAATCAGGCGACTATTTCGCTTGGGGCGAGGTAGAAGAAAAAAATTATTACGACTGGAATACTTACAAATATTGTTTTGGTTCAGGATTCACTTTAACAAAATATTGCTTTGATGCCGAATTTGGCAAAAATGGTTTTACTGATAGAAAAAACATACTTGACCCCCAAGACGATGCTGCAACCATGAATTGGGGAGGCAATTGGCGCATGCCAACAATCGAAGAATTCGAAGAATTAGTATATGAATGTGAATGGTCATGGACAACTCAAAATGACGTAAATGGATGTAAAATAGTTGGTCCTAATGGCAATTCTATCTTTTTGCCAGCAGTAGGTTCTATGGGAGGAAATGTTAATCAAAATGTAGGCGACAGAGGTTGGTATTGGTCTAGCTCTCTTGCCGACAAAAGAGACGATGATCCTAATCAAGCGCGTTATTTAGGATTTATGGAAAACAATATATTTATAGATATTGCTTTGACACGCCGCTTTGGATTCTCTATCCGCGCTGTATACCCTTAAGAAAAAACTAACTATTAATCATAAAATTCTTTTAATTATGAAAAAACTTAAATTTATTATTATTGCCCTTGTGGCCATATTAGGCTTCAATAACTGCTCAAATGAATTTAACAATGATAAAAATAAAAAACTCATTGAATATTCTAGAGTAGATGAAAATAATGCCACTACTACAATAGTATCTTTTTCTTACGATGATAAAGGCCGTTTAGTGTCAGCAGTAGAAGAAAGCTTACTACTATCAGAAACAGATAGTACATTTAGTAGCTCTGTTACATATATATGGGACAAAGATGCTGTAAAGGTGATAGCAGAAAAAACAGAAGATGATGATACCCCTAATTATACAATAAAATTAAAAAAAGGTCGCTTTGCTAACACAATATATGACGATGAACCTACAAATGAAGACTATATCTATGAGTACAACTCTAACAAAAATTTATTGATAAGATATGGGGATATAATCAACCTTACACTTACATGGAATGCTGACAAAATAATATCAAATACTCTTGGCGCATCAGGTGTAAACTTAAAATATAAATATACCTATGACAATATTTCGTGCGTTAAAGGATATTGTCCTAATGTTCTATGGTCAACATTCGACTATATAGAAATTGCACATCCTGAACTTGCAGGTTTAGTAACAAAACAATGTCCAATTTCAGCAGAAAGTGTTGTCTATATAGGTGACGAAATATTTGTTGCAATTAACGCTACATTTGAATATGAATTTAATGAAGATGGATATATAAGCAAAATAAAAGAATATTCAACTAGTGAAGATGGAGAGTCTAACTTCACATATACTCTAACTTGGGAGTAAAGTATCAACTTCATCAACTACAGTGATGCTTCGCCAAATGTGTGCCTGTCATTGCAAAATGAGTTTGATAGCTTTCTCTCTATTAGAATAATTTAAAAACAAAAACAAGGAGTCAATCGAACACGAATTTATCCATAGTTTTGCCTTACCTAATAGCTAAAAACACGATATCAGACTTTCTTATTACTATGGAGGACAAAAAGTCGAAGATGATTATATATTGACTAAATAACAAAAAAAATAATTATTCACAAAAAAACAAACGTATGAAAAAACTTAATTTTTTAGTAATTGCTCTTGCAGCAATTTTAGGATTCAGCAGCTGCGATAATAGCAATTGGATCGCAACAGACTACTCAGACGACCTCGTTGGTACTTGGACTTGCTTTGATGGAGACTATGCTGAGGCTTTAGTAATCAAAGAAGATGGCTCGTTAGTAGCAAAAGGTATTGTTGATGGAGAATACTTTGAGTCAAATGGTACTATCAAAGTAGAGAACAACAAAATGATTTACACTCTCGAAAATGGCGATGGTTTTGAAGGCCGTTTCGAAATAATGCCAGGTGAATCATTCTCTATGGTTATTGATGAAGAACTTAACCTAAAAATTACTTATCGCTATTGCAAAGAGGACCTTTCAAATTATCTTGTAGGTTTGTGGGTTTGTACAGATGGACCTTCAAATGAAGATAATGACATGATGATTCGTACTTTCACTATAGATAATAAGACTACTTTTACAGGCCTTATTCCAAATGCTGATATGTCTAAATATGTTTTGAATCACGAATTTAGCTATAGTCTTACTGGTGATTTAATTTTCACTAAATACTCAGAGTCTAATTCAACTAAATATAGTGCAGAACGATTTGTATATGCACCTAATGGAACAGCTTTAGGCGATATCATGACTTTTTCTAGTTATATTCCTCAAGGAGATGAATTAATTGCAACTAATACAGCCTTCCTTCGCATCAAACAAGAACTTAACTTTGAGAGACACCACGAATATGACTATAGCGCAACTTACGTAAGCAATGTAAAAGGTAAAGACGAAGAGATTTCGATGATGGGCTATACATTCAACATTGCAAAAATGGACGGAAGCAATTTGAACCACATGCTCAAACACTTGCTTTTCCATGTTGACTTCCCATCTAACGACACTATCAAGTATCAATACTTCTACAATAACCAAACTCTTGTTTTTGAAGCTCCTATCGTAATAGAAGGTAATAAAGTAAACATCAAGATGAGCGAACTATCAGAATACTATCGCGATGTAGAAATATATATGTTCCAAGATGCAAATGATAGTCAATTGCACATGTATATGCATACAAAAGCATTCGTCAACTACTTTGCAAATATGGACCTTGCTGCATTAGTAACAGGAGGTAACATCGATTTGACTAATGCTGATGAAGTAAAAGCTGTCTTCGACCGAATGGAAGAAAGAGTTGAGAGTATTAACTTGAGCTTTGTATTCAAACTATGTGACTAAACACAAAAAGTAGGACACTATCTTCTATTCAATTACAAGATAACCAAACAATATTCTTCTATAACTAAAATTTATATCAACCATGAAAAAGATTATATTTTTAATGGCAATGATTGTGATGGCCACTACAGCTATCATGGCACAAGATGCTCCTATTCAAACAACAGAAGGTGGTAATAATGCTACCCTACTCCAACCTGCAGGAGATTACATCTATTTTGGCAATCAAGTAATGACAAAGAAAGAGTGTGTCAAATTCCTCGCAACACGTGATCAAGCTTCTTACGAAACATTCAAAAGTGGTTACCAATGCTATAACGCAGGTTGGTGGACTTTAGGTGCTGGCTTAGGTGTTGATTTGGTTGGATCTATCTTATTGGCTTTTATTCCAGAAGAAAATGGTGATGCCATGTTCTATTCTGGTCTTACTTGTATCTCTTTAGGTGCAGTTGCCATAATAGCTTCTATACCTACTATTTTCATCGGATATGCTCGCTTAAACAAAGGTATAAATATGTTCAACAAATCCCAAGCTACCTCTGTCCCTCAAGCTTATTGGACTATTCAAGGTAGCCAAGATGGCCTTGGCGTAGCATTACACTTCTAATAAATAAGCGCAATTTAAAATTCTAAAAAAGATGAAAAAGATTTTATTTGCAATTTTTGCAGATGCTTGCTAAGCCAAAAATGAATACTAATAACTAAATAAAAAATAGCGAAACCTTTTTCGCTATTTTTTTATTTTATAACACTAAAAAAGCAAAAAAATTATATTTAGTTGAAAAATTTTCGTACCTTTGCAAAATTATAGATAACAAACTCTAAACTCTAAACTAAATATGACTTCATTCTATGACCTCGTGAAGAATCGTCGTTCGATTCGTAAATATGAAGACCGTCCGGTTGAACAAGAAAAAATTGATTCTATACTTCGCTCAGCACTTATGTCGCCTGCATCTAAACGCACTAATGGTTGGGAATTCATTGTGGTAGATGACCGCGAGTTATTGCAAAAAATGTCAACTTGTCGCGAATTGGGTAGTAAATTCGTTGCCGATGCGCCTATGGCTATCGTGGTATGTGCGTCACCTGAGAAGAGCGATGTGTGGTTCGAAGATGCTTCTATCGCTGCTCTCATCATCCAACTCGCTGCTCAGGATTTAGACCTCGGCTCATGCTGGGTGCAAGTATATAATCGTATGCATACTGAGACCGAGACTGCTGGCGAATATATCCACGGATTACTCAACATTCCTGAAAATCTTGAGGTATTGAATATTGTTACTCTCGGCTACAAAAACGAGGAGCGCAAACCTTACGACGAAGAGAAACTTAGCTATGATAAACTCCATAGGAATACATTTTAATATCACCTTCATCGGTGCAGGTAATGTAGCTTGGCATTTGGCTCCTGCTCTAAAAGATGCAGGACATCACATCGTGCAGGTATATAGTCGCACACTTGAGTCGGCTGAGGCTTTGGCTCGTCAAGTAGGCGCAAAGGCTACGAATGTATATGAAGAGGTAGAACCTACGTCGCACATCTACATCTATGCCCTCACCGACGACTCGCTCCAGTGGGTGATGAACCACATCAAAATCCGCAAAGGATTGCATATCCACACTGCAGGTAGTATGCCTATTTCTATTTTCAAGCAGGTGCGCGACAATTATGGTTGCATCTATCCGTTACAGACTTTCACAAAGGAAAAACGTGTAGATTTGCGCAAAGTGCCTTTCTTCATCGTAGCGAATAACAAGGAGAGCGAAACACTAATAAACGATATTGCGCGCTGTATGTCGCAAAAAATATATCGCTTATCATCGGAAGATCGCAAGGAGTTGCACTTAGCAAGTGTATTCGCATGCAATTTTTCTAACCTAATGTATATCTATGCCGAAAAAAGATTGGGCCGCAAGAATATTCCATTCGAAGTATTGCATGGATTGATAACTGAATCGGTGAACAAGGTGAAGAAAATCGGACCTAAAGCCGCTATCACAGGCCCTGCTCGCCGTGGCGACAACCGTATTCTCGACCAACACATCTCACTCCTTCACAAAGACCCTGAGTGGCAAGAGATATACACCCTCCTCTCCGAACAAATCAAAAAAATGTGAAAGGAATTCTTAATTCTTAATTCTTAATTATATAAAAGTGAATTTCAAACAAGCATTAAACAACATAAAGGCGTTTGCGTTCGACGTGGATGGCGTATTGTCGGCAGGCTGTATGCCTCTTGGTCCTGACGGACTACCGATGCGCATGATTAATATCAAGGATGGCTATGCCATTCAGCATGCCTCTAAACTTGGTTATCCTATTGCCATCATCACGGGCGGTCGCGTTGAGGCTGTGCGCCTACGCTTCGAAGGTCTCGGTTGCTCCGACATCTACCTCGGTGCGTCCAACAAAATCGTACAATGGGAGCAGTTTCTCGCAAAGCATAATCTCAAAGCCGAAGAGGTGATGTATATGGGCGACGATATCCCCGACTATGAGGTGATGACTCGTTGTGGCATTGCTTGCGCCCCTGCCGATGCTGCACCCGAAATCAAAGCCATTGCCCACTATATTTCAGACCGCAATGGCGGCGAAGGCTGTGGCCGCGACGTCATTGAACAAACCCTCAAAGCTCAAGGCAAATGGATGCACAACTCCGACGCATACGCATGGTAATTCATTCCTCATTCCTAACTCCTCATTCCTCATTATGAAACTTCTCAGACCAATAAATGTTGCTTTCACTGCACTAATCCAAATACTAATCTATTGGTGCGTGGTGGTGCCTACTCTCACTTCGTTCGGTGTTATGTCAACCACACCATCTTGGGTCATTCTATGCGCCATCTCTGCTACTGCACTCATCTGCGCTGGTGGTTATGTAATTAACGACTATTTCGATGTGAAAATCGACCGCATCAACCGCCCTGATAAAGTAATTGTTACTAACACTATGTCAAAAGCCGAAGCCATGCGACTATACCAAATCGTTACTGGTGCTGGCATCGTATGTGGACTCGCCTCTGCGTTCTACCTCCGTAGCATTACTCTCGGCATGATTTACGTCATCGTGCCTGGCATGTTGTGGTTCTATTCATCGTCCTACAAACGCCAACTCATCGTAGGTAATCTCATCGTAGCCCTCTCGGCAGGATTGGTGCCACTTGTGCCTATGTTCGTCGAAGCCTCTTCATTGAGCAACAAATATGGCGAACTTCTCAGTCAAACCCCTATTCTCCGCACTCTCTATGGTTGGGTATGTGCATTTGCACTCTTCTCGTTCTTTTTCACTTTCATCCGCGAGGCTATCAAGGACCTTCAAGACGAACCTGGCGACCGCGAATATGAGTGCCACACTATGGCTGTGGTGTGGGGCGAAACTATCACTCGCATCGTGCTAACTGCACTTATTATCTTCACTAATGCCATTTTAGCCTACTTTGTATATGCTCTCATTCCATTCGAGGGCACACTCTCATCACGCTATTTCCTCTTTGGTATCGCAACTCCAAGCATCTGTTTGATTGCTATTTTATGGTCGAAATCTTGCACTGCCTATGCCAACGCATCGTCGCTCTGCAAGTTCATCATGCTCATCGGCACCCTCTACGCGCTCATCTACCATTATCTACTTGCCGCCACCTACCACATCCCTATGTTCGGAATATTCCAGATAATGCAATAAACAAACTCAAACTATGAATTCTCAACTTTCAACTTTCAACTTTCAACTTTCAACTTTTAATATAATATTAGGTTCTCAGTCCCCACGTCGCAAGGAACTTCTCGCTGGCTTGGACATCCCTTTCACCACTAAAGTCATCCCTGGCCTCGAAGAGACCTATCCTGCATCGCTCCAAGGTGAAGCTATCCCTGTATATCTTGCCGAACAAAAAGCCGACGCCTATACATTAGAGGACAACGAACTTCTCATCACTGCCGACACTATCGTTTGGCTCGATGGCAAAGTGTATGGCAAACCTGCCGACGAGGCTGAGGCTCACCAAATGTTGCGCGCTTTGTCGGGCAAAACCCACGATGTAATCACTGGCGTATGTGTGCGCACTAATCAAAAGAACGTATCGTTTGCCTCTACCACCAAGGTGCGCTTTGCCCACCTCACCGACGACGAAATCGCCCACTACATCAACAAATATCGCCCTATGGACAAGGCTGGTTCATACGGCGTACAAGAATGGATTGGTTACATCGGCGTAGAACACATCGAAGGCTCATATTTCAACGTCATGGGCCTCCCTATCCAAAAATTATATACTGTATTGAAAGAGTTTTAAAATAAATATTTTTTAGACATAATGAAATAAAACATATTTTTTTCATACTTTTACATAATGGTCTCGCTTTTACTCTGTAAAATCTCGACACTAAAGACATATTTCGCGAAGCAAAAATGTAACTAAAAATCTGTCTTTCTTACGCCAAAATAAAAACTTTTGTTTTTAACGAGGCGTATGTCATAAAAATAAAAATTTTTGTTCTTATGTCATTCTGTCTAAAAAATGAACTACTAAAATATATGAAAAACCTAAAGTTCATACTACTACTCCTCGTCACCGCAATTCTCTTTGTGACTGACATTGCCTATGGTAGTGTGCGCATACCTCTATCCGACCTATTCTCCGACAACGAACTATATCGCAATATCATATACAATTTCCGTCTACCTAAGGCCCTCACTGCCCTCATCACTGGCGCAGCCATTTCAGTTGCTGGTCTCATCATGCAAACT
>JAZQRP010000250.1:0-1806 GCA_045629685.1 Candidatus Aphodosoma sp.
GGCTCTTCATGAAGGTCATCTTCAACTCGTACGTCGTGCTGTGGCTGAAAATGAAGTGGCTATAGTTAGTGTATTTGTCAATCCAACTCAATTTAACGATAAAAACGACCTTGCTAAATATCCACGTACTCTTGAAGCTGATGCAGCCCTTTTGGAATCTGTAGGTTGTACTGTTGTATTTGCGCCTTCTGCTGAAGAATTTTATACCGAAGAGGAGATGAATACAACATTCCAATTCGACTTCGCTGGATTAGATGAGGTGATGGAAGGTAAATTCCGTCCAGGACACTTTAATGGGGTAGTGCAAGTAGTTAGCAAACTTTTCCGCCTTGTGCAACCTACACGTGCCTATTTTGGTGAAAAAGATTTCCAACAATTGGCTATCATTCGTCATATGGTGCGCACTATGAACTTTGATGTTGAAATTATTGGTTGTCCAATTGTTCGTGAAGAGAGTGGTTTGGCTCGTTCTTCTCGCAATACTTTGTTGACTGAAGAGCAACGTGCTTTGGCAGCAAATATTCATGCAGTATTGAAAGAGAGCACCTCTTTCTATTCAATGACAACAGTGAAAGAGCTTCATGATGCTACTATTGCTGCTATCAATCGTCACGAAGGACTCGAAGTAGAGTATTACGATATCGTCAATGGCGATACTCTCCAGTCTATCGAAAAATGGGAAGAGGCTGAATATGTTGTTGGTTGCATCACAGTTTATTGTGGTTCAGTTCGCTTAATTGATAATATTAGATTTAAATAAATAATAATTTAACAATCAATAATTTATAAATCATTTAATTATGAATTATGAATTATGAATTATGAATTGATAAAATGTTTCTCAATTTAGTAAAAAGCAAAATACATCGTGTGACTATCACAGAGTCATGCCTTGATTACATTGGTAGTATTACAATCGACCAAGACCTCATGGAGGCTGCAAATATCTATCCTAACGAGCGTGTACAAGTTGTTGACAACAACAATGGTAGTCGTTTTGAAACGTATGTAATACCGGGAGAACGTGGTTCGGGTGTGATTTGTGTTAATGGTGCAGCTGCCCATCTTGTTAATGTAGGCGATATAATTATCATTATGGCTTACACTTGGATGACCGAAGAAGAGGCTAAGACATTTAAGCCATCAGTAGTATTCCCTGATACTAAAACTAATAAATTGGTTTAATTTGTATTATAATTGTTTTTAATTTATGCTAAATAAAAAAGAGATACAACTTAAAAATTGCATCTCTTTTTTTATTGAATTTTATGTATTATTCGAAAAGTTTGTTGAAGTCTTCTACAGTGATGTCTGTTTCTACAACTTTTACGCTATTGCGGATTACTGCAAACACTTTGTCTTCGAGGGCTTTTTCTGCCATGTTTTGAACAGTATCTTTTTTGCTCAACATCTCTTTTGCATAGTTGTCGAGGATGTCGTCTGGCACTGAAGTCATACCATATTGAGCGAATTGGATTTTAGCCATGCGACGAGCAAAGAGGTTGATGTCTTCGCGGTCAACTTTGATGTCGTTAGCTTTCACTACTTTGTTTTTGAAGAGATACCATTTGAGGTCTTCGAGCATGAGGTTGAAGTCTTTTTCTACAGTTTCTTCAGTCATGTTAGGGTTAGTAGCGAGTACCCAACGTTTCAAGAATGCTTCTGGGAATGTGAGTTTGTCGAGTTTTTTAGTGAAGTGAGCTTTTGCATCGATACCGAATTTATATTCAGAGTCTTCTTTGTAAGATTCTTTGATGCCTTCAGCTACTTTAGAGCGGAATTCTTCTTCAGTTTTCACTGTGCCTT
>JAZQRP010000251.1:0-19729 GCA_045629685.1 Candidatus Aphodosoma sp.
CAATTCTACTATCAATTGCAAGAATACGACAGAATCGTAAATTCATAACAACGTCGTGTTTTCTTACACGAAAAAGAGCCGTACAAATTTTGTACGGCTTTTTTTATGTGATGAAAGGGCGGTAAAAATAAGCATTATCAATCATGCTTATTTGGTAACAATCAAATAACATACTGAGATAAAACAAATTATAAGAGCAAAATAAGGGCAGATGTTAGAACTTAGGCGCACGACTGGAGATTTTGTCGATAAGTGATTTATCTTTGTGGCGAGTGTAGATAGTAGTAACGTCGAGTGAGCTATGATCAGCATGCTTCATTACATCAATATTTGGTATACCAGCTTGTAACATCTCAGTAATACCAGTATCTCGGAAAGAGTAAAGTGTATAGTGTGAATCCCAGCCAAGACGCTCACGAACTTTAACGAAATAGTCTCCATAGGTCTTAGTAGCAGCAATAGTGGCAGATGGTTCGATATATGAACCGAACAAATAGTAGTCAGATGGGAAACGGTCCAGGTTCATGGCGGTTAGTCTCTCCACAAGTTGAGGAGATAAAGCAGAGCGTCGTGTGTGGTGGTTCTTGGCATTTTCGCCTGGTATTTCAATGTAGCGTTCGTTGAGGTGTATGTGTTTAATCTGTATTTGTCTAATCTCTCCTGGTCGAATAAGAGCCGAGTAAACGAGCATGCAGAGCGTAGCGTAATTAGGGCGAATATTATCAGCCTGGAGCAGTTGTTGTCTATCTTCTGGAGAGATGAGAATACGATGTTTATCCTCGACACGTTTTTTCTTGATACGTTCAAAAATGTTGATTTTGTGATAGCACTTATCAATTATCCAAGAGAAGAACGCACGACCGAGCTTGACGTAATTGTTATACGACACTGCCGACACACCACGTTGATTATAAACGTAGTCCATGAACTCAGCAGCTGTAGCGTGGTCCATATCCTCAATATACTTGATAGCATGTTTACTACTCCACTCTTGCAATACTTTGGTAAACGACTTGTAAGAGCGTACAGATTCATGGCGTAACTCTTTGGTTTTTTCGTTCATAAAGTTAGACACAGTGTTTTCGACGCTGTGTTTTTTTGTTGGTTTTTCAGTTGCTTCAACCACCGGTGCCGACGTTTGTACTGCTGGCACTACCTGAGGTTCTGGCGACGGAGCAGCCACAGAACTGTTGGCTGGTACAATAATACCCTCAATAGTAAGTAGAGAGTATTGCTGCAACTTGTAGTTGATAGTAGCCATCAGTTCATAGACATACGACTTGAACTCCTTGAACGTACCATATTTTTTGCGAGCAACATTCAATTTAATAACGTTTCGCTTCATACTATTGCTGTCAGCGTCGTAAACGTGATACTGAACACAGTAGCCAATAGATGGTAATTTTTTGTACTCAGCTGGGTAGTACAACACCTTTGGCATGTTTAATGATTTGCTGGGAAAATTGATTGAGATAGGCATTTTTTTTTATAGCTACCAAGACCAGGTAACTATAAAAAAAATGTTAGAAATTTGTTTCGTTTTTGTTTCGATTGTGAAACAAGATTTGTGCCACAATCTGAATAGGCATTGCCTAAAAAACCAAAATGTTGATAGTAAAGCAGTTACTATCAACATTTTTTAAGTTGTGCGGCGTAAGGGACTCGAACCCCCACTTACACACAAAAGATTTCTATTTTTCTGATAGTCAACCGTTCTTGGTTTATGTGATTGTTATGTGACTGTTATGTGATTGTTTCGATTTTGTTTTTTAATCAGTGAAAAAAAAATCATGTTTTACACGAAGCAATTTACACAATTTTTTTATCTGATTTACCTTTAGTGTATCTTCTTTTATGCAACGTGTCAAGTGTTGGCGTGTGATGCCAGCCACAGCTGCACACTCCTCTATCGGCACGTTTCGCTGTTTTCGTAATTCTGTGAATCTATCTAATTTCATTTTTTTTCATTTAGGCGGTACTTTAATACGGCATTTTCTGCACTCAATTTTTCTACTCTATCCAACAATTCTGAGATAGTTTTGCTATCTTCAGAACTTTTTTTTGGCGCAGATTCGAGCATTTCGCCCTCTCCAGTAAGTAGCCACTTTGCACTCAAATCCTCGCATTTTGCGAAAATTATATCATAATCAAGAGTATTTCTACTACTCCATGAGTATAAACACTGTGCAGTTATGCCTAATTTTTTAGCAAATTCGGCTTTATTTCCACTGCAATAATAATTTATAAGTCTCTGTAATCTAATACTTTTATCCATAGCAATAAATTTTTTTTAATATTTTCTTGCAAAATGTTTTGTTATCTTGCAAAATGTTTATATATTTGCAGTGTCGGAAAACACAACAAATATATAAAAAATAAACATATAAGCAAAATATTTATATAAGTTTATTTTTTGGCACATTTTTAGCAAATAGTATTAACACTAAAAACACTTACAACTATGATTGCAGAACTAATTAAAAAGCACAAACAACTATGTATGAAGTTCGGTTGTTTAATCGAGGAGAAAAAACACACATCAGTAGTAGATTCAACACTCGAAATCGAACGAATCTCAGCGCAAATAGAACTACTTGAAGAACTAATAAATATAATAAAATCAGAACTATGACAGCAACAGCAACACTAACGGTACAAGATGACTATAGAGATTTAGCGTCTTTGTTAAATTTAGAATTATTAAAACTGAACAATTATATTGATTACGGTTTTGCTATCACAAAAGGAATTTTGCATGAACAACCATATAGTCCAGAATTAAAAAGAACTATATCGCTTTATATTCATGACGAATTATCTACATTTGATTGTGCAGTATTAAAGGCAATAGTGTCTTTTTGTGATTTCTATAAATTAGACTGTTTTTTTGAATCAGATAAAGAAGTGATAATTTACAATAAATAACAACCAACTCCAGCCAGGCAACATGCCATAATATTTAAGTCCATCAAATTTTCACACGCCTGGCTGGAGTTATTAAAAAAAAGGAGAAATTATTATGTGGAACATTTTTAAGAAAAAAGACATGGTTATTGAACAACTTGCAAAAACAAATGCAGAGTTGGAAAAAAAATTGATTGAGAGAAATAATAATAAAAACAACTAAATTAGATTAGTTATGTGGTACATATTTGGAATTTTATATTTTGCGATTGGCTTAGCAATAGGCGTTGCCGAACTCAGAGCGAGACAACAGTATTTGCCCGACGATAGCAACAAAGCCTGGTGGTGCATACCACTACACTTATTCTTTTGGTTACCAATCATAGTTATTCTATTGATTGTATTTATAATCGCTCAAATCAATAAACATGATATATTATGACAACAAGAGAAAAAGAAAATTTAGAAAATATTATAAAAACACTTCGACAAGCAAGCGATGTTGCAAGAGATCATTTGAATAAATGTTATCATCTGACTGATTTTAATATTGAAGTTATAGAAACAGAATTAAATACAATAGACGAATGTATTGAAGATTTAGAAACACTTTTATGATAATTATCATGGAAACAAAGAATCAATTAAAAGCATGGTTAGAAACTCTGACGATTGCAGAACACAAAAAAGCAGTCGAGTATATTATTACTCGATTCGAAATTAACAGATGCACTCTCTACGCCTGGAAGCGACCAGAGAAACGATTTACCACTATCGAGCGTGAGGAATTAAACAAGATTGCTCAGTCAGTTAATAACACTCAAATTTTTGAATTATGAAAGCACAAGATTTAAGATTAGGAAATTTTGTTATTGCAAAAAATGAAATAATAAAAATAATAGAATTTAGAGAAAGTTTTGTCTTAGGAGAAAACGACAACAGCATTATTGGAGATTTACCAAGTCAGATGAAGCCTATAGAACTCACCGAAGAATGGTTGTTAAAGATTGGGTTTGATGCTATGCACAGCTCTCGTTATATGTATGAAAAATCAATTATAAATAAACATAATATAAATGTTGTTGTATATATAACATTTCATACGATAAACAAAACTCTAAGAATGGATTTTTCAAATGATTTACAAATTTTGAATTTGTATGATATTCAATACTTACACCAACTCCAGAACGCATTCTATCTATTAACTAACGAAGAATTGGAGGTGAAATTATGAAAATAGAAACAAAATATAACATCGGACAAGAAGTATGTTTCTTGTCTCTATATGGAGAAATAGAAAAAGGTATTATTAGTAAAATAAGTGTTGATGTTTCTGACAAGGATAAATTAGCTTATTATACAATAAGATGTTATAATAAAAATTTGTGTTTCCTTTGTAAAAAGGAAGAAGAAATATATTTATCTATTGAGGAACTTAAAGAAAATATTGAACAAATAACACTTACAAAGTATAAATATAAAAACGAATAATTATGATAACAAAAATTTACGTGCAGACTAAGAAACGTGCGCTGGCTATGGCTGACTACCTGGTTGAATATGGTGTAGAGATTTTAGGAGTTAGAATAAAAGAAGATGGTAGTAGCACTATCGACTGTGTAAGTAACACCAACAACGACTTAAAAGCACACTATGAACTAATAGAAATAATCAACCAATTTAACGAAGATTACAATGAATGATATAGATTTTATTTACGAAGATTCGGAACGTGGTATTACTATCTTAGTACGAACTATCGAACATAGCACAGAATACAGAACCGCTATTAGAGTAGGTAGTATAATCTATAGTTGCGACTGGATGAGAAACCAAGAGACGTACAATAATCGAGTAGAAGCAATAGTACATACTATAAACAAGCTCTATCATGAGTTTTGCGAAAAAGATGTAGTTTATTACCAAGATTTAATACACACACTGGCAGACGCTCTCAAAGAAGCTAAGAAGCTAAGATTTGAACAATTAAACTTATTTGAAAATGGATGCTCACGAAAAACTTATAGAGTATCGAAACCGATACCTAAACCGAGCCGACGAGAAAATAAATCAAGAGTATCGATCTTTGATTGATTCGGTACTGGATGAATGGAATAGTTTACGTCGAAAAATAGAAGAATACGAAAAGCGAGAGAACACAGCTCAATTTTTTAGACAGTTTGAAGAAACATATTTGTCGGCAAGTGTGATGAGAAATATAGACAATATGACAGAAGATATAAAAAACTGGATTATGTCGATATACAGAATAACATTTGACAACAACAAATACTATTTACCAACAGCCGAAAAAGCAGAGGAAATAGAAATGTTAATAGAACTGGTAGAACATTTTGAGCGAAAAATAGATAATATTGTAGGTAATTTTTCTTATATCGAAATTCTAAGGAATATCTACTATCATAAAATTAAAGAGTTGCCAATAACCGAACAGATATTAGTAACAACTAATAATAAACTATTAGATAGATTTGAAGAAATAAAAAAACTATTCAAAAACAAATACGGCAACTGTTTTAGTTTTTGCAATAAAGACGAAGAAATAGAACAAGTATTACGCAATAGTTATCAACTATACATACATAAGTATATCAATAATATCAAAGAACTACACAAAAAACTAATACCACAACCAATAAATATTAAATCAACTATAACAAAAGATGGTATAGTTGTTTTAGAAAAACCAAAAATAGCAGCTATTGAAAAACCGAAAAAGCCTACCAAATTAGGCTATTTAATAGAGAATTTATTTAATATACCTGATGAGGTGCTAAACGATGATGAATGGTGGCAAGATTTTTTTTATAAAGAATTAGCTATATGAGCAACGAAGAAATAAAACAATTACATGATTTTTACGATTTGAATTTTGTTGATGACAAAATGAAAGTTAGTTTGAACAAACTAAAAATTATGCGTAAAATCAAAGCTATGGGATATTACCGTTATGATACTCCAGACGGAGCCACACAATATGTATATATCAATAATGGCAAAATCTCAATAAGTAATCCTATACAAATGAAAGATGCGTTTGAAGATTACGTTAAATCTTTGCCAACAAGAACAGACGTTAAAGTTGATAGCGAAGATGAAAACTCAGCACCAACTATACCAATATCAGCGGAGTTTTTATTAAACAAATTATATCAAAATTTACCAAAATACTTATCTCCTGAGATATTCGACCGTTGCCGCCCTGACCAGCCAATAGAACTACTAAAGGATGATAGAGCAAAAAAATACCTATTTTTCAAGAATACAGCTGTAGTAGTGTCAGCTAATGGAGTGCAGAACATACCTTACTCAGCTATGCAAAACTTCAACGGCTATGTATGGGATAATGGTATATTGGAGCATGATTTTGTATATACTCCAGTAGAGGGAGATTTTGAACATTTTGTAAACGATATTTGCGCCAATGATCCTCAGCGCAAAATCTCTCTTATGTCGATGTTGGGATATTTGATGCACGATTACTACATTTGCGATAACAGAGCTGTATTATTAACAGATGCCAGTAATGACGAAATAGGTGTTAATGCTGGGCGTACTGGTAAGGGATTGTTGGGCAAAGCACTCTCACAAATGCTTAATAAAAATACCAATATAGATAAACGCTATTGTGCAATTAACGGTAAAGATATAGATTTGAAAAAAGATACTCGATATTCTTTAGCCGATATATCAACACAGTTAATACATATAGAAGATATATCAAAACATGTTGATTTTGAAGATTTATTCAATGATATTACAGATGGTGCAATTATACGCAAACCATACCAGGTAAAGCCGATTAAAAAGATGGTAAAAATTATGATTAGCACCAATAGAACAATAGATATATCTAACGAAACAAGTAAAATGGGGCGTGTATATATATTTGAATTGGCAAACTATTATAATGCCAATTATTCTCCAGTAGATAAATACGGCAGACGTTTTTTTAGTGAAGATTGGACTTCACAAGACTGGATATGTTTTTATAGCTTCATGTGTCGTTGTATTCAAGTGTATTTGACAAATGGTGTAGTAATAACTAATAATTCAGATTATAGAATTAGAGAATTATTAGAATCAACAAATCCAGATTTTATATATTGGTTAGATGAAGTTATTGATTATAAACACAAAACAGAACAGAGATATACCAAGAAAATATTATGGGATAGTTTTATTGAAAAATATCCGTCGTTCTCAACATTGCGACCAGCAACTTTTACAGCCTGGACTAAAAAATACTTCAATTATAAGAACGTAGATTTTGTAGAAATGCGCTCAACTGATGATATATTTGTTATATATCCTACAGCAACTACAAGAGCTACAGCCACAGCCAAGAAAAATAGTTTGAAAAACATTTGCTGATTCAGTTTTATTTTGTACCTTTGCATCAGTATGAATTAAACCTATACAACTATGAAAAAATTATTTACACTACTCCTCACAGCAATTTTATTAGCTTGTACTCCTATTGATCCGTTTGAACCTACTCCAAGCACGCCTAACAAACCAGGTAATACTGGTAGTGGTAATAGTAACGGAAATCAAACAGAACAAATAAAAGATGCAATCGCTAATTTCAGTTATGATCCTATAAAAGCATACGATGGGCAACAAGTTACATTTACTAATAGTAGTAGCAATGCTTATTATTACGATTGGGATTTTGGCAATGGCAAAACCAGCAAAGAAAAGAATCCTAAAACCACATTTGAAGCTGGCACCTGGACTGTTACTCTAACTGCATGGAATAAAGATAAAAGCCAACATGACAGACTACAAAAAATAATCAATATAAAAGAAAAACCAACACAAGTACAATTAACTCACGTTATTATAAATTCTGTAGATTACGAAGATTCGACTGGTAGATATTGGGATGATAAATCAACAGATGGACCAGACGTATTTTTTGAATTATTAAATTCTAATAATACAGAAATATTAGAATCAAAATATATTTCAAATGTAAATCCAGATAAATTACCACATACATTTACTGTATTCAATACAAAATTAAATCTATCAGGAACATATATAATCAAGTTAAAAGATTACGATACTATATCAGACGATCTAATGTTATCTTATACATTCAAACCTGCAGAACATTTAGATAAATATCAAGAATCAATAACACTAAATTTCAAAGAGGGATTGAATGGTAAATTTTCACTAACATTAAAATTTCAATTCGATTAAATTTATAACATATAACATACAAGCACCCTAAATCAGGGTGCTTTTTTTTTGCCCAGAGCAGAATAATTTAAGGGGGTTAGGTAGAATAAATCTAAATAACAAATTTTATTTTATAGATTGTTTTTCTAAATCTTATGCAGTTGTGCAGTAAAAAATATATTAAAATATTATTTATCAACAATTTAATAAAAAAAATCTACTGCACACTACCGCAGATTTACTGCACACTTTATCTAATTTACTGCACACTACTCTATTTTTTTTACTGCATAAGTATGCAGTTTACTGCACACTCTTGCAGTGAGTATACAGTAAATAAAATATTATATTACAATTATTTAACTCAATTAACTGCACAACTGCACACGAAAACGGAAACTTTTTTGAAAATTTTTTTTGAAAAATCAATGTTTTTTTGAGAAAAAAAATGAGACAAAAAATATGGGGTATATATATAGTATCTTGGAGCTATCTTGTACGTATCCTAAAATAACTCTATTTTGATTTAATATTTATTCTAAAAATATTTGGTATAATTTTTGAATAATTCTTTGAAAATGAGTAAAAAAATTGTAACTTTGCAGAACTTATATGTTACGTCTAATATCAATAATAAATCGGTCTTATTATGTTACACAAAAACGACAAAATGAGTTGCAAAATAGCAATGCAACTAATAGGCAATATCTCTCAAGCAACAGCAAGTAGGTATATTGCAACAGCTAAAGAATATTTCCAAAAAGAGCCACAGCAGATTCTAACTGTTGAGGAATTTTGTTTGTATTATGGAATCAAGTATGAGTAAATATACAAATTATTCAATCTATTCACGTAATCTATAGTTTACTTGATTTTCGATGATTTATGCACTAAATTTGCAGTGAATTTAGTGTAGATGGTTTACATAAAGGAAAAGTTTTTTCATATTGTCAGACTATTTACAGTGATGTAGGTAGTCTGTTTTTTTTAAGAATTTATCATGGCAAAGAACGATAAAATATATTGGTGGTTAGGAATTGGCGCAGCACTCTGGATGTTATGGGGTAGAACTGCAAACACTATTATAAATCTCGGATTCAAACTTGTAGGCATACAGATAGTAACATTATCTAAAGAGACTACAACTCTCAACCTACAAATAGCAATTAAGAATCCAACACTACACACGCTGACGCTATGGGCTATTAATTTCAACCTGGCGTTCAACGGAGAGCAAATCGCAACAATCAACCAGCAAATCAACCGAAAAGTATATAGTCAACAAGTTACTACACTTAACATACAAGTAACGATTAACAATACTGAAACAGTCAATCAACTTGTAGAACAACTTAATTCTGGTACGTTCGACAATTGGACTGTTGGTTTGAGTGGCAACGTAAGAGTAGATAATAGTTACTATCCGTTCTCAGTAGTATTTTTCGCTGAGGATTTAATACCACAACTACAGCAATAATATGTTACAGATAGACGGCAGAAATACCATAAAAAAGCGTCGAGGAACGACAAAAGATATTATCAACGAGGTTCTGAACACCTATCAAGATACATGGCATACGACAGCCGAATTGGCTGAATCATTGAGACGAGACACAGAACTTGATACATGCAAAGCGGTATTTGATTTTATAGTTGAGAATGTAAACTACAACGAAGATCCAGACGGTGTACAGTGGATAAGAACGCCAGCAAGACTACTCCACGACGGAGAGGGAGATTGTAAGAGCATGGCTATTCTATCTGCTTCACTGCTCAATAATCTTGGAATACCATGTTTTTTTAGGTTTGTATCATTCTCAAAGAATAATCAAATTACACACGTATATACAGTAACAGAGAGCGGAATTATTATTGATCCAGTGGAACGCATCAACGGACAGCCAGTATTTAATTACGCATCGGAATATACCTATAAAAAAGATATGAATACAACACAAATATCACGACTATCAGGAATTGGATCTACAGAGGATATTTACACTCCTTATATGGCAGACACCTATTTTTGGGACAATACCATAGCAGAAAACTACCTATTCTCTGAGTTAGATCTAATCAACGCAACACTAAATATCCACCCTGAGAGCAGAGAGTATCTAAATCAGCTCGACAGAGTTGTTGTAGCCTACAATCTCTATCAACGAGCTAAAGGTTATGAAGAGTTGATGAAGCGTGCAGGTCGTGTTATTCAAACGATGGAAGATAACAACATGTTTACTCTGGCTACAATCGACGAGGAGAGCAGAACTGCTAATTTAGGTGTATTGATTGAATCAGCTATAGATATGTTAATAGGTAACACTACTCTATCCAATTCGGGCGTATATGTAGATTGGTGGCAAACACAGATAGCAAGTAAAGACTACAACGGCTTATCTCAAGCAGATATTGACAACTACAAAAACAAAGTAGGTATCGGTGGCAAAGCGGAAGCTAAAAACGCACTCTTAGCAGATATGCAGAAGTCAGCACCATACTTCTTATATCTCTATATGGGCGAAGATTGGGTAAAAGCCAATGCAAGCAAATACAAAGTTATCTATCAAAAATATCTTATCGAGCGCAATCTATTCAATAACTGGGTAAGTGCAGCACAAAAGATATTAGATAAACAAACGATCTATAACAATTTGCGAAGTGGTTTTTTGAAACGACGCAATCAAACTCCAGAACAATTTATAGCAGAAATGATTGCATCTCACAAAACTGCTAAAGTTGGTGTAATTACCGAAGCTATGTGGTTGGCTATTATTGCTGGTATTACTGAAATTATTATAGCTATCATTGATAGAATAACAAAACTCTGTCAAAGTAATATGGGGGATATATCGAACTATCCATCGGGTACTCCTGACTATTACGATTTAGATCCAAATCAATTACCAGGTAATAGTAATGTAACTGGCAATAATTCACTAATAAAATATGGTGCAATAGCACTTATGTTATTTGCATTTTTGAAGAAAAAATAAATAAGATATGGCAAATTTAATTCAATCATTCAAAGATAACTGTAGTAATTTTCTCTATATATTCATACCTGATAAAGCAGTATCATATTTTAGAGAAAATGGTGGATCAGTTATATTACAAAAAAGACAAAATCAGATTGCTTATGTTACACAAGCTGCTAAGATGTCTAAGTATTCGTATGACGAACTTAAAAAAGCAATTTACGACGCTATTGTTGATGTTTACGGTAAAACTCCTGAACAAATTATTATCGACGTGGCAAACGGTAAAAACGTCTATTCGCTCAAACAAGTTACTAATAATAGTATTTCTGGCATTTGTGGTATTGGTGCTATTGATAGCAATACTGGTTATCCAGTAGGCAAAAATCAAAATAACTATGCTACTGTATTAGATACTGTTGATGGAGATCCTATCGGTCGATTCGATTTATCGAGTGGTAAACAAGTATCATACTATGATAAAAGCTCTGGAACTTGGAAAAAAGGAGCTACTCCAACGAGTGATCCAAACAGTCGTAATATGTGGGCCAACAATATCAATTGGAATAACATTATTATGGCTATCATCAATCTTATTGGTCGTTTATTTGGCGTAAGAGAAGCTAAAAATATTGCTTCATACCAATCTGATGGCTGGTATGGCGTAACACAGAACACTACACAAAATTCTACCAACAACATACTCCCTATTCTACTCTTAGGAGTGTCAAGTTATGTGCTGGGAACAGCTAACAATTCAAAGGGCAAAAAAAAGAAAAAAAAGAAAAAAAATAATCCTTAATATTAACTAATTTTTAATTGCATTATGGCAAAATTCACAAAAATCAAGTATCCAAAAGCACCTAAAGCAAGTGCTTCTATCGAGACTAAAGAACGCTATTTAGCTCGTTGTAAAGAAATCGACAAAGAAAATGCAAAACGTGAAACTGAGCGTAAAAAATCAGAAGCACTTAGCAAAAAAATTGCAGCTGTACGACGCAAGTAATTAACAATCTAATAAAGTAAGAAAAATGGCAAAGAAATTCAATCTTAGTAAAGGTCTTGCAGGTCGATTGACTGGCGGACTTATTGGTGGCGCAGCGTCAGCCGTATGGGATAAATATGTAGTCCCTATGTTTAATCAAGCAGACGGTTCTAACGCTATTGCTGGTTATGAAAATTATGTAAAAGTTGCTGTAGGTGCTGCACTCCCAGCAATTGTTAAAGGTAACGATATGGTAACTTCTGTTGGTGATTCTCTCATCGCTATCGGTGCAAGCAACATTGTAACTGGTTTGTTGGATTCAACAGATGCTGGTTCTGGCAATGGTATGTCAGGTGTACCTTTGGTAAATGCTGGTCGCTTCCCATCGTACAGACGATACGTAGCTGGTACTGAAACTAAAGAAAAAACACCTATGGTAAACTCTGGTGTACGTTAATCTAATTGTATAACTAAAAAATCATATAACAATGAATCAAAATTTGAAACAAAAAAAATGGCAATCAGTCCAAAAATGGTGTGCCGAAAATGGTGTTACAGCGCAAGAATCAGTAATTCGTGTAGCTATGCCGTTGATTGATGGTAATGGTCAATACGATTTCAATATTTTGGAATCTAACAGCCGTCGTTATCTCACCGATATTACTTTGAAACGTAACGATTTGTTTATCCCTTATGGTATGCAGTGTTTTATTGCTTTTGAAGAAGTAGACGAAGCAGGTAATCCAAAAGGTAAAGCTCCTCTCTATCCATATGCTCCTAAAGCTGGAGTACAATATTCATACGGTTTTATGACTGAAGATATTGAAGCTATGTATAATGGATTGCTTAGTATCTCATTCGGTCAAGTAGAGGTAAACCGTTCGTTCCCTATGTTGAACTTCAAACACGTACCTGAAACTCAACCAATCGGCATTTACGATGGTACAGCGTTCGTAAACTCTGGAATTCAACCAGAATACAAACTTGACGACGTATTGTATCAAGATGTACCTAACTACTTCTTTGCAGGCACTGAAGCTATTGATATTAAACTCAACTTCCCTGCAAACGGCAGCTCATTCGCTATTGCAGCTGGTACAGCTCCAACAGAAGCAACTACAGCTCGTAAACCGTTCTTGTATTTCTATATGGCAGGTGTACTCGTAGTTAACGGTGCTAACAAACCAAAAGTAAGTTTGTTTGAGTAATATACACTCTTGGGTATAGGCTGTTGATTCAGCCTATATTCACTAATTAAAAAATATAAACTATGATTAGAGTTAACAACATAGAGACGATTAGAATTCCTCTCAACGAAAACAATATCTACTATTTTCCTAAAAACTCAAATTTGATAGGAAAGAAGATAGATAATATATATGCTATTGCTGGTAATATCGCTGACCCTGTGAATAGTTTAACTACAATGACAGCGAGAGCAATATATATTACGTTAGTAGATCATAGCGGTAACACTATACTCGACAATATAGATATTGATTCATTTGAGAAACATAATATTACACTCTGTAATATATCGAGTAAAATAGATTGGGATAAATCATACATTAATATTCAATATCCAACTACAAGAGAAGGCAAAGAGTTGATTTTGTTTGTTACGTTCGATGGCGTATATGCAGAAAAAACAGAGTATAATTACATTAAAACTCTAAAGATTCCAGCTAACTATAAAGGCGACTTAGAGCAATATATTACATCGGATTGTTGGGGAAAACTGGTTAAAATGGATATTCTTAATTCATCCAACGTCTGGATTTCGCTATATGATAAGAACGGTAAAAATTTTGACTTATGCAATGCACTTCTATTCAAAAATCAAATGGTTGTAGATGGTGGAAGAACAACAACAAGAGCCATCAACAATCCAATTTATTTCAATTACTTAGACGTAAATTGGCAAGAATCTTTGATTGTAAACGGAACAACAGAAATAGAAATAATTTTATACTTTGCAAAATGAAAAAAATAACAGCTACAAAAACATTGTCTATTGCAATCAACGGCAAAGGCAAATATTTTCTCCCTGACGATTTATTGTTGAATGGAAAAACAATCAATGCAATTGTGCCAGTATTGGGTATGTATTCATTTGCAGATAACGCAGTTGGTGCACCTATAACAGACGGTAATAATTTGTATATGAATCTCACAAACAACGGTCAATACTATTTTATGCAAGATATGCCAGTAGAGCAATTATCAAGCAAAGTAGTACGTGGCAAGTTTGAGAAAATTGAGCAGCAATTAAACCTACCAGCTTGCTATATTGAGTGTACAGACAACACAGTAGGTAATTTGATTTTGGTAGTATTCTATGAAGATAGCGCAAATTTCAACTCTGAGACAAATGTAAATAGCAATTATGATTTTTGCGAAATTCCGTTGATCTATAAAAACGGCTACAGAAATCAATTACCTGATAAAAATTCGTTGAGAGGTAAAAAATTCAGAAATATCATTTGCTCTTATCCAGCAATAACTCCATCAGGCTATACAAGCATCACATCAACAGAGGGAAATTATAGTTACCTTACTTTGTGTCGTGGAAGTAAAATTATCATTGATAAAATGCCACTCCCACTATTGCAACAGATTGAGCAGTATGAGTTATTGAGATTTGCTAACATTGAATTTGATTTTGAAAATTCATTTATTCAAGTTGTAGGTACACCAAGTATAGACAATAAATATTTATATTTGATGTTTGAATATCAACGCTAAAATACTACTTCTATGACTACTTTTGATAAAATACCTGAATTACTTAGAGCGAACGATTGTAAATATTGGCATATTCGCACTAAAAAAGATGCAAACAGTTATGTATTCAAATATGACGATTCACGCTCGTTCGACGACAATATAGCACGCATGCAAGAGATTATGAGATTGTATCATGGTAGCTACTTTATCTTAGAGGGCAAAGAAAATGCAGCGTCAAATAAAGGTTCGTTCTGTTTTGAATTTTCAAACGAGGGTACTCCAGCAGTCGGAGCTATGATGCAAATGCCACAACAAGTTAGTAGCGGTATGAATGAAATCGACGTTGAAGCTCGAATTAAAAATGCTGTCGATGCAGTAAAATTGGATTTTGCTACTAAAGATTTAGAACGTAGAGAAAGAGAGTTGGCAGAGAAAGAGAAAGAGTATCGTGCTGAAAAAGCAAGTACAATTGGTATTATCGTTGATAGAATCGGCAAAGTGATTCCTAAAATATTCCCACAAGTAGCTGTAGCTGGTATGCCTGGCGAGGAAGTACCAGTACCAGCAAGCGTAGCCAAACAGCCACAACACGACGAAGAAGCTATAGAAATTGCCACAGTAGAGAACGACGAACAAGACGAAGCTACAGCAGAACTCGAATCACTATTAGAAAGATTTGCGGCTGTGGAGCCTGAATGGTTGCCACTACTCAGACGTATGGTCGAAATGGCAGAAGCTCAAGACGCAACGTATAACATGGCACGTAACTTTTTATTGAGTAAATAATTATGAACAAAGTTTTTTTATCAGAATATGCAGGGGGTAGAGTAAAAGGTGTAGATGGTGCAGTAGTTGTATACATACAGCCAAATGGCGTTCAGTCAGGTGGCACACAATATAATGGCAACGTATATTTTACTCTCACTGGTTGGGCATGGATGGATGGCACCACACTCTATCTACAAACACTCGAATATTCTAACACCTATATTCGATTGACGCAAGACAATACAACATGGGAGTATTTAGGAGTTAAAAAGACTATCTCTATAAGTCAAGCTCAAGACGTAATTAACGGCATAATTCGCAATAATCAGTATATCCTAAATAATAATCTATTGTGTGCAAGATTCGCTAATAAATTGACGAAAACAGAGCGACAAATGCTCTACAACTTGCAGTATAGATTGGAGCAACGCAATGAAGCACTAAAGAACGACGAGCTATTATCGGCACAATCAGAAGGGTATCCTGAGGGATATTCAGAGTTTGGCTCGGAGCTTGAATCGTTTATGAGAAAACCAGGTATTGGTTTGGTTACATTATCGGCAACAGCTATTATTTGCATATCTGCAGTAGTTGTAGGAGCATTATCGACAGCAGCATATTTCGCATATAAAGCATATTACGACGAATCAGCGCAAGACGTGAAGTATAGCCGACAATTGACAGAAGCACTACAAGCGAAGCTCACAGAGGAAGAATATCAACGACTACTACAAGAGACTGCAGGATTGTTAACTAAACAACGAATCTCCCAACAGATAGCGTCTATTGGTGGTAATTTGAAGAATATACTATTAGTTGGTTTAGGTTTGCTGCTTGCATTGAGAGCACCAAAATGGATTGATGCAGCGCAAAAAGCACCAGTAAAAACAAAAAAATAACAATGGCACTCGAAATTAAATATAGTGAAAAATTAGCTGGAAACGTAGAAGCACAAAATGTACGTCTAAAATGCTCTTGGTCTGATGTAGATGTACTTGATGTGCAAACAGAAAGCATTAAACGTATTCTATTGACTGTTACAAAACCAACATTAGCATATACACCTTACAAAGTAACACGATATAAATCTATATATAATGAGAAAGATAGTAACATTGGTATTGCAACTGGCAGATATGTTGATATAGCAGGAGACAGATATATTGAGATATATACAGTACCTGACCCTAATTTGTCGGCAGCTGTAATATCGAGAGAGCAACTGATAAAGTTAAAAGCAAACGATCCACTCAATAAAGGTAAAGAGGGAGAAGCTCGCAGAGAGTTGATGATGAACATGATTAACGGTGTAGGATATGATAAAAACAAATACATACTAACTTATACCATACCAGCTACTGCATTTGTCAGACTATCGTCAATAGTATTAGTTGATTCTAACAATAATACATTTGACAAAGGAGATATAGAAAAAGATTCAAGCACTACTATCAATAATAAAAAATCAAATAAACTATCTAACGGCTTATTACTATTAGCTTCAATGATATTATTAGGAGATTAAATATATGAGATATAAAGTACAACAAAAACAATTTCTGGTATTTGATAATCAAATATTCAATCCTGATAAATTTGGGTCGTGGCGAATAATCAATTATGGTACGAATCCTTTAATTATCAACGATACAATAACACTACAACAAAACGAATCATACAGTGTAGATTTAGAGCCTTATGTAACATTTGATACAGTTATTAACTTGAAATTTGATACATCGGGAGGAGGAACAAATAAAGCAGCAATGATTCAACTATTTTATATAGAACAATGATAGAGAGTATCGACACACTTGTTAAATTAGGCGGTTTTGGCATTTTGGCTATTGCTATAGGTATTGTGTATAAGAATCTCAATGCCGTAATAGTAACGCTAAGAGACCAGCTCAAAGACACTGAAAAACGTAACGACAGTCTCGAAGCGAGAATCGAGAAGTTAGAAGAAAAGGATCGTACCAAAACGGAAGCTATACAAACAGCATTTCGATGCAAACTATACAAAGAACAAAGCGAATGCCCAGTGTTAAATCATATCAACAAGTCATAATTTTAGTTGTGTTAGTACTATTTAGCTGTACGGTGCTGTCTGGTTGTTGTCGGAAACAGTACACGCAGCACCACAGCTCGATAGTGTTAGATTCTACACGATATAACAAAATTGACACGTATATATATAAAGGGATAAAACATTATGTTTATGATACTACTGTTGTTGTTGTCAATACCGATGGCGATACCATTAGCAAAGATCATCGAACTGATAGTAGATATTATCAAGAGAATGAACGGCAACAAGACACAACATACATAGAAATAGTACGGCAAGATACTATTTATATAACTCAGGATGTAATTGTAAAAAATGAACTCAATAAGACGCAAAAGTTTTTTGTATGGTGGGGTGTGGCAGTGATGGCGTTGATAGTTGTATATGTTTTATACAAGATATTCAAACTATTCAGCAAGTAACTGTTTTGTTTGCATAAAGCATGATTTATGTATTAACTTTGTAGTATAAATAGACGCATACTATTCAATATAACTTTTTACCAAGTCAAAATGTATTCCGTCGTCTACCGGCTGGCGGTTGTTTAACACAAGCACCGTAATTTTTTGCGGTGCTTTTTTATTTAGATTATGACACAGCAACAATATAATTTCATTAAGACTACTCTACCAGGCGCAGCACAAGCATGGTTGAAGTATGGAGTAAATCCCATAGGCATGATGGCGCAGGCGGCACTGGAGACTGGTTGGGGCAAGAGCGCACCAGGCAATATGTATTTCGGCATTAAAGCTACACCGTCGTGGACTGGCAAGACACAAACGCTATATACTACTGAATACATTGATGGAGAAAAAAAGCGAATCCCACAAACCTTTAGGGCATACGACAGCGCAGCAGAGAGCTTTGAGGACTATGCTCGATTGATAGCGACGACAAGCCGATATAAAGCAGCTATGAGTTATCCTGGATATTACCAAACAGACAAGTACCTCGAAGCAGTATTTAACGGTGGTTACGCGACAGACCCTAATTATCTCTACAAATGTAACTCAATAGCTGAGACAATCAAAACAGTAGTAACAGAAGCCGACCTAATCGAAGCTTCAAAAAAAAAAGCCTGAATCCTTATAGTTTATTGCTATTCGGTGGCTTAATCGGACTAAGTATTTTAATATTAACTAATAATAAATAATTTAATTATGAAAGTATTTAATAATGTAGTTGCAGAGAGCAATAATAATAATTTGTTATTGTTTTTTAATCCCAGTATTTTAGAAGATTCAACTTTATCAACACCTGAAACTGAAAATAAATTCAAATTAACAGAATTAGGTATAGAAACAGTATTAGGTATGTCTATTGAAAATTATAAAAAAAATAGAGATAACTATACTGGTGCCACAGTTAAAGTATCTGTCTATAGTGGAGATATATTATATACAACATACTATTATATATGTGAACTGATAGGTTCAGCTCTTGTAGAAGAGCAGAAAAAATACATCTATCAATCGAAAGCAATGATGCAAAGTATGGCTCAATTTGATTTAGATATCAATTTTGATACAAATGATAATTTAGTATCTGCATTTATTAGTTTGACTTCCGAAGAATAATGAAAGTATAAATCTACAATGCTTAATCCCATACTCATATTATCACTACTATTTTTAGCCGATAGGCGACGACACAGAGAATCGTCGGCTATCGGCTATGCTGACAGCATAGTACCAGGTGCTAAGACAAGGGTATTCAAAAGCACTAAAGACGCTGTAGATTATGCTGCCGACGCTGAATTTAGCGGTGGTACATTTCAGGGCGAAGTGGAGATAGTCCAGGATGGTTACGCTATCTCAGACGACTTGGCAGCGCAAGCTGGAGTAGATACTTTTGAAAGTACAAAAGGCGGTTTGAGAAAAGCACTAACAACATTGAAGCGACGTGATGGGGCGTTGCTCTACGTCGAGAACCCACAGAACCTGACAGTACGATATACTCCACAGAACGTATTGCAGTGGTACGACGAGAACTATGAACCAGAGCAGAGAGGTAGTAACTATACTAACGACGACGCATACTTATATACACTCTACCTTATAGCTACTGGTGCCAAATTTCACTGGAAGA
>JAZQRP010000252.1:0-9357 GCA_045629685.1 Candidatus Aphodosoma sp.
CCTTGGCTCACAGAACGACATGGCTACGATCCGACTTCTTGCTTGTTTGCGTGGAGCTGGTAGCCTTGTGGCTGTAGATATCGACGAATGGTCGTGGCGCAATGCAATCGAAAACATTGAGGCCAACGACATCGAAGGCGCAGAGGTCGTGCTTGGCGACGCATCGCAACTTGCCGACTTCCCTAACTGCTTCGACATCGTGCTTGCTAACATCAACCGCAATATCTTGCTCAACGATATGGAGGCATATGTAGCCACAATGACCGACAATGCTCAACTCATCATGAGTGGCTTCTATCTCGACGACCTAGAGATGATACGCCAAAAAGCCGAATCGCTCGGTCTGCACTACCTCGACCACAAAACCGACAACGATTGGACTGCGGTGAGATTCCAACGATAAGCATAACACAATACAAAATTGCCCTTCAATTCTACAACGAACTGAAGGGCAATTTTTTTATTATTAATGTTATATTTAGCGATGCATCAATCGTACTAACCACAGAGGGCGGCAGCGCGAAATTGAGGCATAGGGCTGTTCTACTGCACCAAAGCCACGATAGAAGCGAGCTACGCCTTCGATCATCGAACCTTCGCAGTCAAATACAAGACCTTGCTGACAACAAATGTTTTCGAGTATATAATCAACGAGTAAGAACATTGCGCTATGCTCTTTGCCTGCTTGATTAGAAACTGGGATAAGATAAATGAATCGTTCGCGAGTCTGCATACCAAACAATGCAGCTATGAGTTTGTCGTCCTTATAAACGCCAAACAAACGTGGTTGGAATTGAGAATTGAGAATTGAAAATTGAGAGAATGCTGCTTCGACAAGTGGTTGGATTGTGGAGTGTAAATCCCAGCGCATTGTGGTATTTTCGGATTTCCAAAGCGAGACAAATTCCTCTATTTTCACCTCACGGATAGTCAATCCTGCCTTTTGCGCTTTTGATATATTTCGCTTAGTGTTAGAGTTGTAACTCTTGCGAATAGTGTCTATACCTTTGTTATGAGGTACAATCAAATTAGTTTTCACTAAAGAAAAATTCGAAACACACTCTCTATTTAGATAATTGACATTGAAATCATACATCAAATAAGGTATGCTACGACGGAATGCGCTGAATATTTCGGTCGTAACTTCATGCGCTGAAAAGACGCCCAATTGTTGCACCCATATCGGATGAATTAGGTAGCTAATCCCCCACTTCTTTTTTAGTGGCAATGGCATGACAAAAGCGTAGTCCTCAGTCGCTAAAGCCTCCCAGTGCGGACACACCACATCGAGATACCACGAATAGGCATACGGCAAATCGCACAACGATTGAGCAATCGTTGCATCCCACTTTATGCGGTCGATTTGGTTATGTCGTAGATGGAGAATTTTCATATATTAAAAAAGACAGAAGAACAAAATAACATAAAAATTTTATAAATAAATTTTATTTTTTGTTTTTATGTTATTTTGTCTTTTTAATAAAACATATGTTCGATGAAGATTTTAAGACCGATGCCTATAAGGATTGCGCCACCGATAGCCTCTACGTTGAATTTGATGCGTTTGCCAAATGCAACACCAAGCACACAACCCATTATAGTAAACAAGAAACTAACTATAGCAATAATTCCTGAAGCAGAGAACATAAGATTGCCAAGTGGTACGAAAATCAGTCCTGTAGCCAATGCGTCGATACTTGTTGCCACAGCCAAGATAGTGACCATACGAAGCGAACCATACGGCGATTTTGCCTCACATACTACATCATCCTCACCGTCGTCCTTGAAGCTCTCATAAATCATCTTACCTCCCAAAAATCCTAAAATACCTAATGCCAACCAATGGTCAATACTATGTATAAATTCGGCAAAACTTATCCCACACGCCCAACCAATCAACGGCATACCACCTTGAAAAAGACCGAAAAACAGTGCCATTCGCACGATTTTAGACCAATTATACTTGCCATAACAAATGCTACTTGCAATGGATACAGCAAAACAATCCATCGCAAGACCTATGGCAATCAGTATGATTTCAATTAAACTCATTTTACAAGTTTTTAAACGTATTCTCGTAATCCTCTGCCGCTTTGCAGAGTTCTTTGTACCAATCCTCGCCAAATTTGCGGATAAGTGGCTCTTTCAAGAATTTATAAACAGGCAATTTGAGTTTTGCACCCAATTTTTCGGCACAATCGCACACTTGCCAGCGATGATAGTTAACAGCAGTAAAATCGCTATATTCGGTCAAACGCACAGGATAGAGATGACACGAAATTGGTTTGTAGAACGACGATTTGCCCTCGCGATAAGCTTTTTCGAGCGCACATTTGCAACAACCATCGGCTGGGTCGGTGTAAGTAAACACACATTCGCGACCATTCACAATCGATGTAACGAGGTCGCCATCAGCATCGCGATAAGCCACGCCTTGCTTGTTGATTACCTCTTTGCAAGCGTCCGAAAGTTCGTCCCACACGATAGGCAAAGCCTTCTCTAATTCGGCTAACTCACTCTCTTCCAATGGTGCACCTGCATCACCTTCGATGCAACATTCGCCTTTACAAGCACCTAAATCGCAACAAAAACGTTGTTCGAACAATTCGAAACTAACGACTGTATTTCCTATTTCTACCACGTTATTATAATTAAAAATTAAGAATTAAAAATTAAGAATTACACGTATCATTCGTGATTTGCAAAGTTAGCAAAAAATTCTCAACTCTCAATTCTCAACTCTCAACTTTTTTTAGTATCTTTGCACTTTATTAACAAAACAATATGCACGAACTACAATTATCACTGACACCCAAAGAGGCAGCTATACCTGAATTGCTCAAGAGTATAGTAGCTAAGAAATTGAATGTCAAAGAATCATCAATAAATCATATCCAAGTAGTCAAAAAATCTATCGACTCACGAGGCAAATTTCCTATCGTACTGCTCAAAGTGCGCGCTTTTGTGGGTAAGAAACCTGACTATCAATATGAGAACGTATTTAAGTACGACAACGTGGCAAATGGGCGCGAAGTTGTGGTTGTAGGCTCCGGTCCTGCAGGTTTATTCGCCGCATTGCGTCTTATAGAATACGGATTGAAACCTATTGTGTTAGAGCGAGGTAAAGAGGTGCTCGATCGCAAAAAAGATATTGCGCAACTCAACCGCAATGTTGCCCTCAACGTAGAAAGCAACTACTGCTTCGGCGAAGGCGGTGCAGGCACATTCTCAGACGGAAAACTCTACACTCGCTCGAAAAAACGTGGTAATACACAACGCATATTCGAAATATTCCACTATCATGGTGCGCAAGACGAGATTCTCTACGAAGCTCATCCACATATTGGTACAGACCGTCTGCCTCAAGTAATTAAAAATATGCGTCAACGCATCATCGACTGCGGTGGCGAAATTCACTTTAATAATTGCGTAAACGAATTTATAGTAGAATTCGACGCGATTAAAGGAGTGCGCTGTACAAATGGGGTGACTTATATGGCTGATAATGTGATATTAGCCACAGGTCATTCGGCTCGCGATATTTACCATTTGTTGCACCGTCAAGGTATTCGCATCGAGGCAAAAGGTTTCGCAATGGGTGTGCGTGCAGAGCATCCACAAGCTCTCATAGACAGCATCCAATACCACTGCCGCGAACGCAATCCATATCTCCCTGCTGCATCCTACGGACTTGTACATCAAGTAGATGGTCGTGGCGTATATTCATTCTGCATGTGTCCAGGTGGACATATCGTGCCATCGGCAACTGAAGAGAAACAGATAGTTGTAAATGGTATGAGTGCATCGCATCGTAATTCGCCATTTGCCAATTCGGGTATCGTAGTGGAACTTCGCCCTGAAGACCTCACAGAATATGCTCAATATGGCGAATTGTGTGGACTTCGCTTTCAAGAAGACCTCGAACGATTGGCGTTTAACAATAATGGAGGCGGATTGCAAACTGCTCCTGCACAACGTTTGGCTGACTTTGCTAAAGGAAAATTATCAAATAGTTTGCCTGATTGCTCATACTTGCCAGGTATAATTTCATCACCTCTACACTTTTGGCTACCAGAGCGCATAGGCAAACGCTTGCAAGAGGGCTTCAAGGCATTCGACCGCAAAATGCATGGCTATCTTACAAACGAGGCAGTTGTTGTAGGCGTAGAAAGTCGCTCATCATCACCTATTCGTATACCGCGCAACATAGACACATACGAGCATCCACAAATCAGCGGACTCTACCCTGCTGGCGAAGGTTCGGGCTATGCAGGCGGTATCACTTCAAGTGCTATGGACGGAGAAAATTGTGCCGAAGCAATAGCTAAAAAGTTGAAAATTGAAAGTTAAAAGTTGAAAGTTGTTTGATAAACTACTAAAATATTTGGAATGTGTATTAGTCGATAGACATTGTTTGAATTGTGGTGCGGCATTGGAAATCGATGAAATTGCGGTGTGTAAACATTGCGAAATGACTACATTAAAAGATTTGTTTGCCTCTCCAATGCTCAAATATGAAGGCAATATTATCGAACAACGCTTGATGGGATTAATTCCTTTCGAAACAGCATCATCATTGATGCCATTTGAGACCAACACATTGAGTCAGCGACTAATACATGACTTAAAATATAATAATTATCAAGATATAAGCAAACTATTCGGCAAGGCAATAGCCGAAAATATTAAACAAAACAATAGATATACTCAAATTGATTACATTATACCTTTACCACTACATCCCAAAAGAGTAAAAAAGCGTGGATATAATCAATCGGAACTAATTGCCACTGAAGTATCACAACAACTTGGAGTGCCTCTAAATACTACGAATGTATATCGCACACGCAACAACGAATCACAAACACAAAAATCGCTTGCAGAACGGATTGAAAACGTAAAAAACATATTTGAACTGCGAGATAGTACACTTTTTGCTGATAAAACAATATTATTGATTGACGACGTAATCACCACAGGCTCAACTATAATAGCCTGTTGCAAGGCATTACAAAACTCACCAAATATCAAAATTCACATCTATACTGCTTCAGCAGCTGATGTAATATAAAATAAACTATATGAAAAAAAATTGGGCTTACAAACTACTAGAACGCAATGGTTGGACTATCAACCTCGTACAAGAATTACCATCTAAATGCGTAATATGCGTCGCACCACACACATCAAATTGGGACTTTATCATTGGTATGTTAGTCAAATTTGCACTTCATATCAAAGCCAACTTCTTCATGAAAAAAGAGTGGTTCTTCTTCCCTATGGGCTACTTAATGCGTGCACTTGGAGGAGTTGCTATACAACGTGATAAAAAAATGCGTATGACAGATGCCATGGCTGCTGAATTTTCAAAACATGACACTCTCTGCGTGGCTATTACCCCTGAAGGCACCCGCAGTTACAACCCCGATTGGAAAAAAGGCTTCTATTTCATAGCCGAAAAAGCAGGTGTTCCAATCGTCTTTGCTGCATTAGATTTCAAGAAAAAAGAGATAAAACTCGGCGAACAATTCATTCCAACAGGCGATGTAGATGCCGATATGATGCAGATTAAAGCATATTTTAAAGATGTAAATGCTAAATTCCCTGAAAAATTTGCTATATAAATTACTGAAACACAAAACAAAGCAAATTTACCAACAAAAAATATCGCAAAATATTTGGTTATATCAAATAAATGTCGTACCTTTGCACTCGCTTTTGAGAAAGAAAGTAATGTTGGTGCCATAGCTCAGTTGGTAGAGCAAAGGACTGAAAATCCTTGTGTCCCCGGTTCGATTCCTGGTGGCACCACAAAAAAAAAGAGACATATTTTTATGTCTCTTTTTTTTATAAATTATGAAAAAATTTATTACAAATGATTTCTAAATACATAAAGGCAAAACAAACTCGTTCTTCTCATAATGCTACAATATAGCACATACCATAGAAATCAACCCATAATCCAATCCATTAACAATAACTTATCTATTTACAATCATAGCAATCATATCTGCCATACGCTCAATACCCTCATCGAGTTTATTACCAATCATAGGTTTAAGCATAAATGGAATATCTGCTTTGAGCGTGAGTTTCATGCGAGTATCATAATCTGACACTCCGACTAACTGAATCCAGAAATTAAATTGGATAGGGAAATTGTCTGCCCCAAATTTCAACATTTTAGGAGTTTCATAATCTACAATACGCAAAACCACTTGACCAATTGGATCAACTGTAAACGATACTGAATCTGGAGTAAAACTCAAATCCTTAATTTTATCTTTGTGCTCAGCAGGCACAGCTGCTGCATATTTTTCCAATTGAGTTAAATCACTCAACATAGCATAAATCTCAGCTTGAGGCTTAAATAATTGTTTTTGTTTGCTTTCGTAAGTATTCATTTTTATCTAATTAGTAGTTAGTAATGAGTAAATAGTAATGAGTAATTTTAACAAAACTATAAATTTATCATCTATTATCTGTTATCTGTAATCTATTTAAATCTAACTTGTCTGCCTGCCAAATAGATTGCGCTTGCATATAAAACGGCTCACGTTCAACGAGATGTTCTGTAACGAATATTTCTAGTTCTTCTCTTGTTTTATTTGCAACTATAGGTCTTTTGTTTTGAGAGAGTATAATTCTTTTGACTAAAGTTTCTACGCTACATTGTAAATAGATAGTCTGCCCTACTGCATTCATCTGCTCCATGTTGTCAAAAAAACAAGGTGTTCCACCACCAAGTGAAACAATCACATCTTCCATCTGCATCACTTCGTGCAACATGTTCCGCTCTCGCTGACGAAATTTTTCTTCCCCTATTTCGGCAAACATATCTGCTATTTTAGTATGAAATCGCTGTTCTATACGCCAATCTAGATCAATATGTTCGATTCCATATTGACGAGCTAGAACTCGTCCTACTGCCGTTTTACCAGCTCCCATATATCCTATTAGAAATATTGGCTTCATAATCTGAATTGGTAATTGAGGTTAAAAGGCATATCTATATTAATAATTATGTGCCTAAATCTCTGCTATTATTTTGCAAAATTACAAAAAATATTGTAAATTTGCAAACATTATGAATAGACAAAATATAATTATAAGACAAGCTACTATTGACGATGCGAAATTGATAGCATACGCAGTAGGTACTGCCATTGGAGAAGAATTGATGCAAGAACATTTTGGAGCAAATTGGATTGATATTATAGCAGAAATCTCACGCCTTGATGTATCGCAATATAGCTACCGCAATACTCTTGTTGCAGAAATAAATGACACACCTGCAGGGGTAATTGTAGCATACGACGGTGCCCGTCTTGATGAGTTACGTACACAAACACTTCGCATTATACATCAATACAATCCAGATTTTACTTTTTCTGAAGATGAAACAGAAGTAGGCGAATATTACATTGATACACTATGCGTACTACCTCAATACCGCAAACGAGGTATTGCTACGTGCTTAATTACATCTTTATGTGAGAAAGTTTTTGCCGAAGGTAAGAATTGTGTAGGACTAATAGTAGATTTTGACAATCTCGATGCTGAACGACTTTACACTTCGTTGGATTTCAAACGCATCAAAACTCGCATATTTTTAGGTCATCAAATGTGGCATCTACAAAAAACTCGCTAACTTAATAATTTTGTTGGCGAGTTTTTTATTACGGTCAATTCATTTTTGTCGTATAAATGAAGGTTGATATTGCTTTTGAAATAGACAAATTATTTATCAAAAAGATATTTGTAGAGGTATGGTTATCCTCTGAAGAGGTATGGGTAAGATATGGTAAAAATAATGGTTTCAAGGTATTGTTTTTGGGAGAAAAATTTTGTATATTTGTAGAAAATTTTAATTCAAGTTTATATTATGGCAAAAGTTGATACAACTAGTCCCTTTTACACTATTTCGGGAAAATTGAATAAGAAAGATGAAATGGTGTTTCGTACACGAAATGGTAAGACTTCGCACTATAAAATGAATAAGCCTAAGTTTGGATGTAGTGAAAAACAGATAAAACAACTTGATTTGGTTAAGAAGGCAAATCTATTAATTTCGGAAGAATTTAAGAATATTGAGCGAAAAATGTATTGGAAATCGGTGGCTGAAGATGAATCTAATCAGTATAAAACTGCCCGTGGAGCTGCTTTTGCTCATTTTTTAGCAGAATTAAAACATGAAAAACAATAAACTAATAATCTGTAAAACAGCGATATTATATTTTTATTATAAAAAAAATAAAAATTTTTTCTAAAAATATTTGGTTAGTTCAAAAAAAAGGTGTAACTTTGCATCCGAATTCAGAAGACCTGAATAGCCTACTGCCCAGATGGCGGAATTGGTAGACGCGCTGGTCTCAAACACCAGTGGATTCACTTCCATGCCGGTTCGATCCCGGCTCTGGGTACGACAAAACTCTGTAAGTAACTAATAAACAATACTTGCAGAGTTTTTCTTTTTGTCAAAACCTCAAAATTGGTCACTTTTGGTCACCACAATGCAAAAGGTGATCTAAAAAACACAAAAAAATCTACTTCTTTTATGGTGGATAAATAAAAAAAAATTATTATTTTTGCAGACGATAAAACTCAAATCACTATGGCAGGAAATAAGAACGAGAAGAAGACGGAGACGGAGCCTGCAGAACTCCATAGAACAATATGGGCGATCGCGAATGAAATGAGAGGAGCGGTAAATAGATGGTATTTCAAGGCATATATACTCGGAATATACAAGTCATACATTTAGACTTTTGTTTATTTGTTACCATATACATAAACCATCATTTATCTTTTCTATCACAAAAAAAATTAAGATAAATAAATTTTACACACTTTATATCTTTTACAATAGCAAATCTATTTTTTGACATTAAAACAATATATCTCAAACACTATATAAATAAACAATATGAATAACAAAGATTTATTAAATGCTGGCACCCAATATATTGCTGGTAATTCAATAACTAAAGGTATGGCAAACAATCTTCGCAAAGAACGCGAAGAAATAGAAAGAAGATTAGCACATACCACACCTGAAGAAGTTTTATCCGCCGAAATAACTAAATTTCTATTAAGTGAAGATAGAAATGGTGCTTATGAGTTTCTAAACTCTCATTTTAACGAAGAAATTATTGATATTGCGCAAAATCAAACAAATTACATATATTCATTAGAAACAATGTTAAAAAAGAGAAAAGAGAAATATAATCCCTTTTATGAAAAAATAGGTATGCCTATGCCAGAAAATTTAGTTTCAATTACTGCAGATAAATTATGCCAAATACTAGGTGTTGAAAATTAACATATAATTGACAGTACTGATGGAAAAACATCACC
>JAZQRP010000253.1:0-13574 GCA_045629685.1 Candidatus Aphodosoma sp.
GTATGCTAATGGCATCATTATTATACAAATAAAGGCTGGTATTCCTTCTGAGAAATCACTAAAGTTGATATGTTTAATTGGTTCAAGCATCATCAAGCCTACAATTATAAGCACAGGTGCGGTAGCTGCAGCAGGAATTGATAAGAATAGTGGAGAGAAGAATAATGCTATTGCAAAACAGCATGCTACCACAAAAGCCGTAAGACCAGAACGACCTCCTTGCGCTACGCCAGATGCACTTTCCACGTATGTAGTTGTGGTAGAAGTACCTAAACATGCACCTATGGTAGTAGCAATTGCATCAGCCATAAATGCTTCGTTCAAACGATCTATATTTCCTTTTTCATCCACTAAATTAGCTTTAGTACAGACACCTATCAAAGTTCCTACTGTATCGAACATATCAATAAACAAGAATGTGAATACGACAACAACCATATCAAGCGTAAAGATATTCTCCCACTCAAATTGACAGAAAATAGGAGCTATAGACTGAGGATGAGACAAAACACCTTTAAAATCGGTTATCCCCATTGGAATACCTATCACGGTAGTGATGATTATACCCAACAACAGAGCTCCTTTTACATTCTTTAGGTACAAAACGCCTGTAATAATCAATCCCATCATAGCCAAAAGAGCTGAACCCGATGTGATATCTCCAAGAACAACAAGTGTAGCATCGTTATTGACAATTACACCTGCATTTTGTAAACCAATGAAGGCAATGAAAAGTCCGATACCAGCTCCGACTGCATAACGAAGGTTGATAGGTATAGCCTTCACTATTGCTTCACGCACATTAGTGATTGTCAGCAAAATAAATATCAAACCCTCAATAAATACTGCTGTGAGAGCAAATTGCCAAGAGTAGCCCATACCGACACAAACAGTATAAACAAAGAAAGCATTCAAACCCATACCCGGAGCAAGACCAAAAGGCAATTTACCCCAAAAAGCCATAGCTAAACAACCTACGATTGCAGCCAAAGCAGTAGAAGTAAATACAGAACCTATAGGCATACCTTCAAGAAGGCTAAACATAGCTGGATTGACTGCCAATATATAGGACATCGTAAGAAAAATGGTTATACCTGCCAAAATTTCAGTACGAATAGTTGTTTTTGCGGAATCAAACCCAAATAATTTTTTTAGCATATTATTTTATTTCTTTTAATTTATTGTCCTTTCCCCAAAAATATCACCTCGATACTATAAAAAAGAATCTTAATATCAGTTTGCAATGTCATATTATCCATATAAATAATATCATAACGCAGACGTTCTACCATTTTTTCAACAGTGTCACTATAGCCAATTTTGATTGGACCCCACGATAATAAACCTGGCTTCACTTTATAAACTAAACAGTAGTATGGTGCTATTTGCTCTATTTGCTCAATATAATAACGACGTTCAGGACGAGGACCAACAATAGACATATCCCCTTTGATAATATTCCAAAACTGAGGCAATTCGTCAAGGCGATATTTACGCATCACATGCCCAAATGGTGTAATACGAGGGTCGTTCACCTGACTAAGTTGAGGTCCTTGACGTTCAGCATCGGTATACATAGTGCGGAATTTATAAATCATAAACGGACGCCCTTCATAACCAATTCGCTCTTGTTTATAGAAAATAGGGCCTTTACTACCTAATTTCACTCTTATCGCAACATACAGATATATAGGCGATAAAATCAGCATAGCAACGGCACTAGATACAACATCAAAAACACGTTTCACAGATTGCTGCCATGCCGGCATACGAGATGAGGTAATATCTACCAAAGGCTCAGACGTAACATTTGTAAACGAAACATGTCCGGTAACAACTTCAAACAAACGAGGGGCAAACTTCACCTCCACTCCACACACAATTAAACGATTAGCGATACTGAAAATCATATCGTTATCCATATTGTCAACTGCAATGATTACATCGTTCACTTCCTGACTATGCACCACTGTCTCTAAGTCGTTTAATCGCCCTAAAAGCAGACTTTCATCAACCACAACTCGGTCACGAACAGCTATATAGCCTATTATTTTTTGCCCCGTACGATGTGAATCCTCACTAATTATCTCCGTTACCTTTTTTGCTGTATCACCTGTTCCTATAATCAACACATTATTAGGTATCAAGCCCTTACGCAATTTCGACAAAACGACAGCAGTCTGCACAATACGAAACAAATAAGTTACTACAAAAAACAATCCCCACAATATTAAAAATGACCTATAATAGAATGTATAGCTTACAACAATGTCATCAACCAACATTCCGAAATAGATAATTGTAGAAATAAAAAATGTACCGATAATTGTAGAAAATAACTCAACAAGACGAGAATGTCGAACTTTAGTATTATAAAATCCTGTAAGATAATGGATAAATAAAGCTACAAAAGGAAAAGAAATTGCAGAGGGCAATAGAGAATAATCAGGCACAAAAAAATATTCTATTTCACTACCAAACAAAACCATATCATTGGTTATGCGACGATAGAAATAGAATAGTAGCCACACTAACAGTGCAGCAACTATATCAAAAATAGCATAAAATATTACACGTCTGCGATTCATCGTATAACTTTCACTTGACCTTTAGAACCTAATTTAATAATACTCGAAGGCTGAGGCAACACCTCTTCCTCGCGACGATAATCTACAATAAAATCTACTGCATTAAGGATTTCATCAGATATTTCAAAGAAATTACGAGGCGTAGGCTCTCCACTCACATTAGCAGAGGTTGAAACCACAGGCACTCGCATCATACGACAGAGTTGTTGCGAAAATTGCTCTTTTGTAATTCTAATTGCAATTGATCCATCGTCTGCCACAAGGTTATCTGGCAAATTCTTTGCATTGTCATATATTATAGTCAATGGTTTATCTGCTACTTCTATTAAATCCCAAGCTATTTCAGGCACATCACGCACATATCCCTCTATTTTTGCTTCGCTATCAACAAGCACAATCATTGACTTAGATTCTACACGACGCTTAATTTCATATATTCGTGCAATGGCTTCGGCATTGGTTGCATCACAGCCTATACCCCACACCGTGTCAGTAGGATATAGTATCACCCCACCTCGACGCATTATTTCTACTGCTTTCTTTAATTCGTTTTGCATAACTTTGGCAAAGTTAGCAATTTTTTTTCAATTTTCAATTATAAAATATGACTGAATAGCAAAAGAATATAATATAATTGAAAAAAAACAAGAAAAAATTATGTTATTTGAAATAAAATCGTTACTTTTGTATGTTGGACTTTGTATGTGATGTTGACTGTGCCGATGTAATAGAATTGAATGATTTATAGTTGATTAAAAGTCCACCTTGCGCTCGCAAAAAATAATAAAAAAATATATATAATGCTAAATCAATGGATTTTTCAAACTTTAACACCAGAAGAAGAATGTAATCAGAAAAAATTAGCAGAAGAATTAGGATTATCGCCATCATTGGCAAAACTATTGGTTAAGAGAGGTATAAATAGTTTCGACGAAGCAAAAGCCTTCTTTCGTCCATCTCTTACCGAACTTCACGATCCATTCCTCATAAAGGATATGGACTTGGCAGTAAAGCGTCTTAATCGTGCTTTACAAAAAAAAGAAAACATTCTTATCTATGGTGATTATGATGTAGATGGCACAACTGCTGTTGCGCTCGTTTACAAGTTCTTACAACCTTACACCCAATCGTCACAACTTGACTACTACATTCCCGATCGTTACAAAGAGGGATATGGTATCTCAAAAGCAGGTATAGACTATGCCAAAGAGAATGGTGTAACACTCATCATTTCGCTTGATTGTGGCATCAAGGCTATCAACCAAGTGGAATATGCCTCTTCGTTGGGTATTGACTTTATCATTTGCGACCACCACACCACCGACGACACATTGCCTCGTGCTGTAGCTGTTCTCGATTCAAAGCGAGCAGATGACACTTACCCATACGAGCATCTATCAGGCTGTGGTGTTGGTTTCAAATTTATGCAGGCATTTGCTATTGACAATGGCATAGACTTCGCACGCTTAGAGGCTTTACTCGACTTTGTGGCAGTAAGTATTGCTTCTGACATTGTACCAATCACAGGCGAAAATCGCATTCTTGCCCATTTCGGTATTAAACGCCTAAACGAACATCCTTCTCGCGGTTTGAAGGCAATTATCGAAACTTGCGGGTTCAAGAATACTCGTGGTAATAAAAATGGTCACGACACCGACATAACTATCAACGATATTGTATTCAAAATCGGGCCTCGTATCAATGCTTCGGGTCGTATGAAATCGGGTCGCGAAGTAGTTGAGTTACTTATATCTAACGACTTAAACCACGCTCGCCAACTTAGTGCCAACATAAACAACTACAACGAGGAGCGTAAGGACGTAGATAAAGCAACTACAACGGAGGCTGAACAATCAGTCACCGATGAAATGCAAAAGGACAAACGCTCTATCGTAGTCTATAATCCTAATTGGCACAAAGGCATCGTTGGTATTGTCGCTTCGCGCTTGACTGAAAAATACTATAAGCCAACTATCGTACTCACCAAAGCCAATGGTATCGTCAGTGGCTCAGCTCGTTCGGTACAAGGGTTTGACCTTTATAGTGCAATTGATTCATGTCGCGATTTATTAGAAAATTTTGGCGGACACACCTATGCTGCTGGTCTTTCGATGAAAGAAGAAAACTTAGATGAGTTTATTCATCGCTTCGAGACATACGTAGCTGAAAACATCCAAGAACATCAACTTACTCCGCAAATTGAGATTGATGCTAAACTACAATTCTCAGACATCACACCTAAGTTTATTCGCATTTTGCGCCAATTCGAGCCTTTCGGTCCAGGCAACCCAAAGCCTATTTTCTATACTCACCGAGTATTCGACTACAACGGAGCCAGCAAAATCGTAGGGCGCGACAATGAACACCTCAAACTCGAACTTACCGACGAGTCGTCTGAAAACGTAATGAATGGTATTGCATTCCGCATGGCAGAATATAGTCAAGACTTAAAAGCATTCAATCCTCTCGACATTGTTTATACCCTCGAGGACAATACATTCAACAACGCAACATCCACTCAGTTGATGATAAAAGACATAAAAAAAGTTAGCAATTAATTGCTAACTTTTTTTGTATTAGAAAACCGTGGCACTAAATAGTCATTCCAAAAAAACCACATCAAAAAAATCAACCCATAAAACAGATATTTAGTAACTCCACTATGCCAAAATTCGAATGTATTTGGGTAGTCACGTACAATATAGGTCAAAAAGAACAACCGCGAAACATTTATTAAATAGACGCAGACCAAACCTAATGGAATAAACCACAATTTATGCTGCATAGGTCCACGAGCAAATAGCATTATCACCGTAAAAATAAAAGATTGTTTAACTCCATTACATCCCCAAACTATACGAACGCCCTCACCATTAAGATGATAAATAGCTGTATCATAAAGACATGTAGCGATACCTAACCACTCAAATATAGTGTGTACAACTGAAGCTAAATGATAACAAATTCTGACGAATAGAAAAGATAAATCGACTCCTAAAAAACTTGCCTCTAATCCATTTTCATCACCTTTTACCGTGAGTTTCCAGAAAAAATTAGCAGTAAACATTACTATCAAGAAGAGCACTATCCCTTGATAACGCCCAAGCTTTTTCCATAATATTTTAATCTTTTCAATATTCATCTTATAGGGCTAAGGTATGGTTATCCTCTGAAGAGGTATAGGTAAAGTATGGATATTTTTAGATAGACACTCTCGCATACGGAGCCAAATCAACGGCACAAAAATCTCCATCAAGATATTTGTAATAACCCGTAATTGCTACCATTGCGGCATTATCGGTTGTAAATGAAAATTTTGGTATATACACCTCCACTCGATGACGGCGTCCATAATCTTCGAATGCGGCTCGTAATCCCGAATTGGCAGAAACACCACCAGCTACAGCCAAATGCTTCACTCCTGTCTCTTTCATTGCTTTATGAACTTTATCCATAAGAATATCAATAACCGTTTTTTGCAATGAAGCACATAAATCATACAAATGGTTCTGTACAAAATTAGGGTCTTCTTTCTGCGCATCACGAAGCGTATAAAGGAAGGATGTTTTCAATCCACTAAAACTATAATCAAAGCCTTTAATATGCGGTTTAGCAAAAGTAAATGCTTTAGGATCGCCCATTTGGGCATATTTATCAATATATGGACCACCAGGGTAAGGTAACCCCATCACTTTGGCGCATTTATCAAATGCCTCACCAGCAGCATCATCTATAGTCTGGCCCAAAACTTGCATCTCTTTATATGATTTTACGAGTATAATTTGAGAATTACCACCCGACACCAAAAGACACAAAAAAGGGAACTCTGGCAAATGAGGGTCTACACCAGGCTCACGCACAAAATGAGCTAATACGTGCGCTTGTAAATGGTTGACATCTATCATAGGGATGTCTAATCCAAGTGCAAATCCTTTGGCAAATGAAGTGCCTACTAACAACGACCCCATAAGTCCTGGACCTCGAGTAAATGCCACAGCACTAATATCCTTGCGCTCAACTCCTGCTTTTTTTAATGCTGCATCAACCACTGGTATTATATTTTGTTGATGCGCTCGTGAAGCCAATTCTGGTACTACACCACCATACATCTCATGCACTGCCTGACCTGCCGTAACATTCGACAACAACTCGCCATCACGCAAAATTGCAGCCGAAGTATCATCACACGATGACTCTATTCCCAAAATTATTGTAGCCATAAATTAGATTTAAATTATATTACAAAACACAATATACAAGACAATAATCATAGTTAATATAGAAAAAATTGCGCATTGTGCATTGTGTATTGTGCATTTTTTATTAAATTTGCAAATTAAAGTACAAAGTTATAAAAAAATCTGCAAAAATATCACTAATTGTAATCATAACTTTAGCAGTTTTATTGATTACTCCGTTTATTTTGTTGAATAACAACAAAATACAGAATTATATTATCCGACAATTAACTGAACGATTGGAAGAATCTACTGGTGCAAAATTTAAAATCGATCATGTATCTCTCAAATTTTTCAATAACCTCAACCTCCAATCGGTATATGCAGGCGATTTAGCAAACCAAAAAATAGCCTCAATTGACAACATTGATGCTAAAATAAACCTTTTATCTCTACTAAAAGGGGATATTCATATCGAGAATATAACCGCCAACAATCTTGATGCTAATTTATATACCGACTCTGCGGGCATACTAAACATTCAATTTCTCATTGACGCTTTAACACCTAAAGAGAAAAGAGAAACTCCCAACCTAATATTCCCAATTATTACGCTCAATAATGCCTCGTTTAGATATGCAAACTATGCTGCTCCTACTAAAAACAAGAAAGAGTGGCAATTTGATGTCAACGATATTGCGGTTGATAGCCTCTATACCCAAATCCAATTCTCCTTTACAAACCAATCTAATCTCGATGCCAATATAAATTATCTAAACTTAAAAGAAAAATCAGGCTTCAGATTATCGCATCTCAGCACATACGTTGAATTGACAGACTCGTCTTTCATTATTCCTTTTGCCAATATCAATTTGCCTAATACTCAATTAATCACTGATTCGACTGTGATTTTATTAGCTCGAGACAACCAAAACGAAGTTGATTGGGCTAAAACAAAATTCAGATTTAATATATCAAAAGCTGACTTTCAACTATCAGACTTGAAACATTTTGTACCAGAACTAGAACATCTTAAAAAACAAGCATCTATTTCAGCTAAAATTGATGGTACCCTCGAAAATCTAAAAGCCTCTAACCTCAAAGCTAAATATGGTAATATCCTATCTATCTGTGCAAACATAGAAGCATTAGGACTACCTGACATCAAAAATACTTATTTTAAAGGAGCTATCAATCACATACGCTTTGACAAGGCCTCGATTCAAGATATTATAGCAAATATATCGAAACAACCTTTTGTGTTACCTAACGAAATTAGTAATCTTGGATTATGTCAATATTCAGGTGAAATTTCGGGCTACACTTCCAATCTCGTGCTTTATGGTAATCTTGCAAGCAACATAGGTAACATAAAAACTAATGTCAATCTGAAGATACGTGACAACTTTAATCTTTTTTTGATAAATGGGCGCATCGAATCTAACTATTTACATCTCAACAAACTACTTCCAGACTCTGAATTAAGCCATATATCGTTTAACTCTAATTCTACAATTAAGATAAGCACTAAACAACCTTTTTCAATAAATACAAAAATCAATATTAGCACATTAGGATTCAAAAACTACGACTATCGAAACATAAAAATTGATGGAGATATCACACCTTCGATGTTTGCTGGTAAATTCTTACTCGATGACCCTAATGGTTATTTCAATTTCAATGGACAACTTGCTAAAAATGATAGTATAAATCATTTTGATTTTGATGTAAAACTAAGGAATCTTAATCTCAATAAACTAAATCTTATTACAACATACCCAGATCTTACGATATCAGTCTCTACCAATGCCAACTTTTCGGGCGAACGTTGGTCAACTATGGCAGGATATGCAAATATAGACTCGTTACTGCTCGTGAACAGAGATAAATCTTACTTTTTGAATAGATTGGCTTTAAATGCAGAAAACGATTCTATCACAGCAGCCTCTATTGAATCTGATATAATCAATGGAGGCATAAGTGGCAATTATACAATTTCGGCTTTAACAAATCATTTTATAGCTATTGCCTCTAAGTCAATGCCAATACTCCATCGCTTCGAAAAACCATCAACAAAAACGAATGACTTCACTTGTCTTTTATCAATAGAACCCCTCAAGCCACTACTGCAAACACTTGACATTCCTTGGTATACAACCGATAATATCTCGATATATGCTCATCTTAATTCTATAACCAACGATATTGAGACTGAAATATATATACCGAACCTATCAAATGGAAAAATAAATGTGGATAGTATAGACCTTAATATCAACAACCAAAATAATTCGCTAAATCTTACATTCTCAGCTGCTGCAGCCCTCAAAAATAGCCATCTAAATGCCGCTATAAATATAATAGCAGCAAATGATACAGTTCTTACTAATCTCACTTGGGACAATAATAACAAGGACAAACTATTTGCAGGCGAATTTGTTACTCAAACAGGGCTCTATACTAATAATTCTCAACTAATAACCAATACAACTATACTACCAACCGAATTCCTCCTTCAAAATAAATTATGGATAATTAACCAAAGTAGAATTTGGAGTGATTTTAATAAAGTTATTGTAGAGAATTTTAAAATTCACAGTAACGACGACCAACTCATCGCTATCAATGGCATAGCTTCTAAAAGTCAAACTGATACAATCGACGTTCAACTCAAAGATATTTCGCTGAACTATATCGACGAACTATTACCTGAAGAAACTGAAATTTCTTTTGGTGGTATCGTCAATGGTAATGCCTCTATTGCAAATACACTCACATTACCAGAAATCAATGCCGACGTCATTTCCGAAAACTTCTTCTTCGATGGTTCTTACTTTGGTACTGCTGTTGCTACCTGCAATTTCGACCACTCTACTACGAGTCTCCGTTTTGATGGTACTGTTATAGCCGACAACAACGACACCACAGCCATTCTCGGGGGCAACTACTTCATACCTAACGACTCTCTTGATATTAAAGGCAAAGCCTACGGCATTGATGTAGCTTTCATAGACTACTACCTTGCAGAAATATTCGGTCGAGTAAAAGGTAATGCTTGGGGTGATGTACATATTCATGGCTATACAAAGAAAAAAGAAGTAGCTGTTGATGTAGCAGCATACGCAGAAAATGCATCTATCTATGTTGATTTTCTCAAGACAGCATTCTACTTTTCTGATTCTATTTACGTTGACAAAAACACCATTAAATTCGGACATATTGATTTATACGATGCAGAAGGTCATTCGGGATATGTTGAAGGGCAAATAAATCACAATTATTTCCAAGACGTAAAACTTGACCTCAATATCAACGTCAACAATATGCTCGTAATGAACACCACCCGTGCTGATATGGAAAGCTTCTACGGAAAAGTATATGGCACAGGCACAGCTCGCATCTATGGTAATGAAGAAACAATCAACATCACTTGCCTTGCCCGCAGCGACAAAGGAACTAGCGTTGTAATACCTATCGACAACTACTATGCAAGCGAAAATTCATTTGTTATATTCCAAGATCTCAATGAAATTACCGATATCGAAGATAAATCAAAAGAAAAAGAGGATGAGGCAAACGAAACCAATATTATTCTCGACCTTATGCTTGACATTACCCCGGATGCTCACCTCGACTTAATTATAGACTCAAAAGCTGGTGATATGCTTACTGGTAGTGGAGCTGGTAATCTACGTGTAACATACGACATCAATGCCGACGATATGAAAATTTATGGTACTGTGCAAATCGAACAAGGAAAATACCTCTTTACATTCCAAAATGTATTAAGAAAAGAGTTCTATGTAAAAGAGGGAAGTTCACTTGCTTGGACTGGTGATCCACTTGGAGCAAACCTCAATATTGATGCATACTATCAACTAACAGCCGATCTTGCCGAAATACTCGACGAAGCAGTTCTTTCAAATACATCTCGCACCAGTGTACCAGTACAATGTTTACTCAACCTTACCGGAATACTTACCCAACCTAACGTAAAATTCAACCTCAACTTACCTAATTCCGAAGAAGAATTAAACCGTGCTTTACAAAATACCGTCAATACAGATGAATTGATGAACCGTCAAATCATAGCACTCCTTATTCTCGGCAAATTCATTCCTCCTGAAAACCTTCAAAATAGTAATGTCTTTACGCAAAACGAATTATATTCTGTTATGTCATCTACCCTATCAGCCCAACTCAATAACTGGGCTTCACAAATGTTCGATAATTGGGGGTTCGGTGTTAACTTCCGTACCACAGGCGAAGGTGATACCCGTACTAACGAATATGAATTCAATTTTGTTTATACCCCTACAAACCGCATAATAATCAATGGCAATGTTGGATATCGAGATGATGCTTTATCTGCAACTCCATTTATAGGCGACTTTGACTTCGAATACAAACTAAATCAATCGGGCAAACTACGCGCTAAAGCATATACTCATACAAATGATTACCGCGAATTCAAGAAAGGATTAACTACTCAAGGCATTGGTCTTGTCTATTCCGAAAATTTCAACAATCTTAAAGAACTCTGGAAAAGTTGGCAAAACAATATAAAAGAAAATAAGCTTGAACGCCAACAACAACGAGAAAGACGTAAAATTCGCCGTGAAGAAAAGAAAAGAGAAAAACAACAACAAAAAACAATAGCCAACTAAAAAATAATCACAATTTTTCACTCTAAAACTTTATTTTTTCAAAAATGTCTTACTTTAAAAAAGTCCAACGCATTGGAGATGTCCTCACAACCGACTTACGCAAAATTGTTGGTTCTGAATCAGCAAAAGGTCTTGATGCAGTACACGTACTAAACACTTGGCGACAAATATTAGGACCAACAATGGTACGCTACAGCGAAGGAGAAACATTTGAAAACGGAGCATTAAGAGTTAGAATCAAATCATCTGTTTTACGTAACGACCTATTCATGCAACGTACCGAACTAATACAAAAACTCAACATCCAACTCGGCCGACAAATCGTGTATGCAATAACATTTTATTAAGACAAAACCATACACAAATAAACGTACTACTAATACATTATTTTGCCCCCACAAATGACACTTGCATTTATGGGGGCTTATTTCATATTATTCTGATAAAAATTTGTTTATGCGAGGTAAAAGCGTTTTTGCATCTTCTATACCTAAATCATACATTTCTTGCAAACGGTCGGGATTTGATTCGATTCTACCTAAATGCAACTCCTTCGACGGACGCACCAATACTATTTCTCCCATCCTGTCAAGCTCTGCAATCTCTTCCAATATTGCATTATAAGCAATATAACGACTATTTATCGTCTCCACTAAATTAGGGTATTTCGAATAATACAACTTAGCTGGAAGTGGATTGATTTTTGATTTACGATAACCTTCAGGTCGTGTTTCCACTACTATTATACGCTCATATCCATCCTCTTGACATTTCTTCAATGGAATACTATCCGACAATCCTCCATCAAGATAAAGTTGTCCATCAAGTTCTACCATCTGCGACACAAACGGCATTGCCGATGCAGCACGCAACACCTCCATCTGCTTCAATACATCTTTCACCTCTATATATTCAACTGTGCCAGTATGCACATTGGTTACTGTAGCAATCATCTTAGTCTCAGAACGAGAATAGGCTTCTTGGTCAAAAACATCAAGCGTAAAAGGCACCTCATAAAAGGCAAAATCTTTATTGATAATATTACCCGAAGTTATCAACGAATGAATACCCATATAGCGTTTATCACGTGAAAAACGTTTGTTATAACGGATTGCACGACCACGTTGACCAGAAAGATAATTCACACCAAACAACACACCAGCCGATGTAGCATATATTGCATCGACCTTGATGCCCTCATCCATCAACACATCAAGTACCGCCGCAGTGTACATACCACGCATTGCACCACCTTCTAATACTAAAGCCGTCTTTTTCTTATTCATAACTATAAAATAGAATACTTATTCCCTGCTCCTTACTCCTTATCATCACTTCATTTCCACAACCGTAATGCCTGCACCGCCAAATTGCACATGCTCATCGCGATACGATTTTACCATAGACGCTTGATGCAAATAGTCACGAATAGCCTGACGCAAAGCCCCAGTGCCAGTGCCGTGGAGGATACGAACCTGCGTAGCCGACACCATTGCAGCATCATCAATAAAATAGACTACTGCTTGCAAAGCCTCATCCACACGCATACCACGCACATCTATATCTTGTTTAAACGTAAGCTGACGATTACGAATATCCTCTGTAGCATTCGAACTACGTTGCGCTGACATACGTTGTTCTGCCTGTTTAGCTTGACCAGCCGACACTCGCTCAAGACGATTAAGTGCAACAGTAGATTTTATCTGTCCAAACGCCACAATAGCAGCCTTACCTTGTATTTCGAGCAATTTACCTATCACATTCTGACCTACAATCTGCACATGCTCGCCTACTTCAAGTGGCTTCTGTTGTTTCTTAGGAGCTACTTGCTGCGCTCCTCTCTCCATCTTTTCACGCAACTTACCCACCTCTTCACGACTCTTACGCGTTGCCTCCTTATCGGCTTGCGTCTCTTTTATTATACGTATTGTCTTCTCAATTTCTTTATTTGCTTGCGAGAGTATCTCTGCAGCCTCTTGTTTAGCCTGACGCAACGTCTCTTTCTCCTTCACTCTCATTCCCTCTATCAATTGCTCGTATCGTTCAGTCAATTGCTGCAAGCGTTTCTCCTTATCTTTCACTTGCTGACGCTTATTCTCCCAATATCGCTTATCACGAGCCACATCTTGCAAGTGTTT
>JAZQRP010000254.1:0-14835 GCA_045629685.1 Candidatus Aphodosoma sp.
TATTAAAGTATTGCCAGAAGATAAAACTTCTCAGTCGCAACAACAAGGTAGTGCTCAATCAGGACAAATACGTCAATCTCAATCAATTACTTCCGAAAATCTGTTTATTCGTCCTATTGTTTCTCGAACAAAAGTAAAAGAACAAGAGGCTTTGCTTCTTACTTATAAACTATATGCACGTGTTGATGTAACTAATATTCAGTCGCCTAAATTCCCTGATTTCAAAGGTTTTTTAGTACAAGAGATTGAGTTACCACAAGACCGTACAATGCAACCTGAAAACTATGAGGGTATAAATTATTATACATACGATTTGCGTAAAGTGCTTTTGTTCCCACAAGAGACAGGTAAAGTTACAATCGAACCAATGTCGTGTGATGTAATTGTGCGTGTGCGCTCGGCACAACAACGTCCACGTAGTTTCTTTGACGATTTCTTTGATACATATCAAGAGGTTTCAAAAACAGTAACAACATCAAAGGTTAATCTTACAGTGGAACCATTGCCACAGCCAAAACCTGCTGATTTTTCAGGTGTAGTAGGTAATTTATCGCTTTCTACCAAAGTTTCTGCTACGGAAGTAGAGGCTAATCAGCCTATTACAATCACGCTTAAATTGCAAGGTTCAGGTAATTTGAAAATGCTTAAGAATCCAACTTTGCAATTCCCTCAAGATTTTGAGGCATACGAACCGAAAGCGACTAATAATTTCTCTACTGCAGCAACTGGTCTTTCTGGCTCTAAAACTATTGAGTATCTCGTAATTCCTCGTCATGATGGTGATTTTGTTATTCCATCTTTGACAATTAGTTATTTCGATGTAGCATCTGATTCCTATAAAACACTCTCTACTGAAACGATTAACATTAAAGTTAATAAAGGTGCACATACGGCCTCTAATTCGCCAGTTGTAACTAATTTCACAGGACAAGAAAAGGTGGAGGTGTTGGCGACAGATATTCGTTATATAACAACATCTACTCCTAATATCAAGCCTGCCGAGCGTATGATTGTGGGTACAATGCTTTTCTGGTTGTTTTATATAATATCTTTGGCAATTACTGTTTGTTTGATTATTATATTCCGAAAACAAGCACGCGATAATGCCAATGTTGCTTTGATGCGTAACAAAAAAGCAAATAAAGTGGCTCGTCGTCGTCTTAAAGTTGCTGAGCGTGAATGCAAAGCGGGTAATAAAGATACTTTCTATGATGAAATACTTAAAGCATTGTGGGGCTATTTGTCAGATAAATTGTCAATTCCTGTTAGTGAATTGAATAAAGATAATATCTCTCTTCGTTTATCTCAGCGAGGTGTTGATGAAGCGGTTGTTCAAGAGTTCCTTAAATTGCTTAATGATTGTGAATTTGAACGTTATGCTCCTATTGGCAATAAAGAATCGGCTATGCGCCATACATTTGAATCAACAGAAAAACTGATATCAACTTTAGAATCAACAGTGAAAAAAGTTTAGAGATTAGAGTATCTTCGCTATTTGGGATTGTAATCTATAATTTGTAATCTGTACTTATGTTAAAATTATTAAGATGAAAAAGATATTTTTATTATTAATTGTGCATTGTGCACTATGCATTGTGCATTTACAAGCATCGATTGATTTGGATTGGAAAAAGGCAGAGGAGTTGTATGCTGCTAAACAATATGCCGAGGCTGCGAATATGTATGCCGAAATGTTTCAATATGGTGAGTCTGCTGAATTGTATTATAATTATGCCAATGCTCTTTACAAGTCTAATCAAATAGGTTTGGCTATACTCAATTATGAACGTGCTTTGCGTCTTGATCCTACAAATGAAGATATAAAGTTCAATCTTGAATTTGTAAACAAGATGAAGACCGACAAAATAGAACCTCTCGAAAAGTTTTTTATGTCCGAATGGTCAGAGGCTTTAGGTCGATTGCTTACATCTAACGAGTGGGCATACGCAAGTATTATCAGTTTTATTGCTATGCTTGTTTTGGTATTGCTTTATCTTTTTGGTCGTAAAGTTTGGTTGCGTAAAACAGCATTTTTCTCAGCATTCTTCTTGTTGTTGTTTTCTATCGTTACGATGGTTTATGCTTTTCAAGTGAAAAATTATATAGAAAACAATCCAGAAGCGATTGTTCTTGCAGGTACAGTCTCTGTGAAGAGTAGCCCTGACGATAGTGGTACCGAAGTGTTTGTTATCCATGAAGGTACTAAAGTAAATGTTCTCTCGACGCTCTCTACTTGGTCAGAAGTGCGTCTCGCCGATGGTAATGTGGGTTGGCTTCAATCATCAACAATAGAAAAAATATAAGAAATTTGAAAGTTGAAATTTGAAATGTGAAAATTGTTCCATTTTAACTTTCAACTTTTAATTCTCAATTTTTATATGTTTATTTCAACTCTCGATACTTCGCTAACTTTAGCAATAAATAGTTGTCATAGTCCATTCTTTGACAACTTTTTCTATATATATACACAGACATGGACTTGGATACCCGCCATTCTTCTTTTGCTTGTATGGATGTGGCGTAAGTGGGGTGTTCGTTCGTTGTATGTTGTGGCAGGTATAGCCTTGTGTATATTATTATCAGACCAAATATCATCGTCGCTATTAAAACCATTAGTAGCACGTCTGCGGCCAACCTATAATCCCGAAATAGCCGATTTAATTCACACTGTTAATGGTTATCGTGGTGGGCGGTATGGTTTTGTTTCTTCGCATGCTGCTAATGCTGCTACATTTGTCACCTTTACGGCATTGGTATTTCGTAATAGACTTTATACTATATTGCTTTCGTTATGGGCATTCTTTACAGCCTATTCTCGTGTCTATCTTGGAGTGCATTATGTAGGTGATGTCCTTTGTGGCGCATTAATTGGTGTTTTAGTGGGAATGGGAGTGTATTTTGCTTTAAAGCAATTTTTAGACAAGGGTTTGAAAGGATCAAGGAGTAGGGAGTAAGGAGCAAGGAACAGGGAATAGGGGGTAAGGAGTAGTGTGTAAGGAATAGGGAACAGGGAATAAGGAGTGTGGAGCATGGTGTAAGAGGGTGTATGGAGGAGGGTTTAATAAATTGTTGGGACGTTGAAGACGTCCAATTATGTATAACCGCTGTGTGACCGACCATAGGGAGGTTACCTGCGGATAGAAGAATATCCCCCCTCTCTCTTATATCATCGTCCCCGAAGGGGGCGAATAAGAAATTAATAACTAAAAATAATAACAACTATGAAAAGAATTTTAACTATTATTACTTTGGTGGCAATTAGTATGTTTACGATGGCGCAAACTAATCAGTTGGTATGGTCGAATGGACGATTGATTTATGGTACATCGATTGAATCAATTGATAGTTTAACTTATGGCGAAATGGAAGATATTGATACTCTTCATTTGCTTTTGCCACGTACACTTGTGAAAGTAGTGTATGACACCGTATATGTGCATGATACAATCTACTTCAACAATTGTGAGCCAGAAGAACCAGAAACAATTCATGAGTATGTAGACCTCGGTTTGCCATCTGGGTTGAAATGGGCGACATGCAATGTAGGTGCAAGCTCGCCAGAAGAATATGGTGATTATTTTGCATGGGGTGAGGTGGAGCCAAAAACAATTTACGATTGGAGTACATATAAATATGGTTCAGATTACAATCAATTGACAAAGTATTGTAATGATAGCGATTTGGGATATAATGGTTTTACTGATAATAAAACCGTATTAGACCCAGAAGATGATGCAGCGACAGTGAATTGGGGCGGAGCATGGCGTATGCCAACTAAAGCAGAACAAGATGAATTGCGTAAAAACTGCACATGGACATGGACCACACAAAATGGTGTGAATGGATATAAAGTAACAGGACCTAATGGTAATTCAATCTTTTTGCCCGCTGCGGGTTGCATGCTTGAAGGTACACTATACAATGCTGGGTGGTTCGGCAACTATTGGTTGAGTTCGCTCCTTACAGATATTCCGTTCGACGCTTGTCGCATGTACTTTAGTTCAAGTTATGTAATCTGGACTGGCTACAATCGCTATTATGGCTTTACAATGCGCCCAGTTTGTCAGTGAGCTGGGAATAAGGAATAGTGAATCGGTTAGGCTTTTTATAGGCTTTGCCGATTTTTTTTATGTACAATTTGACGGTTTTCTTGCTTGTAGTTTGCTTGAGGATTGCTGTAGATGTTTGTTTTGTGGGTATTTAACTCTAAACTTTAATATCTAACCTTTAGCTTTTTTATGTTTTATAGCATGTTTTGAAAAATAGTTGTAAATTTGTTTGGCAGAATAAAAAAAAAGTTCTATATTTACACCACGAAAAAAATAAACTTAATATTAACATTCTAATACTATTCATTATGACTAAAACAATCACATTTAACGAATTGCGTCGTATCAAAGATTCATTGCCAGATGGTTCAATGCAACGTATTGCCGACGAATTAGGTCTTTCAGTAGAAACAGTACGTAATTATTTCGGTGGCCACAACTATAAAGATGGTTCTGGCTGTGGCGTTCATATCGAACCAGGTCCTGACGGTGGTATGGTACAATTGGATGATACTACTATTCTTGATATGGCAAATAAAATTTTAGAAGAAACACACTAAGTTTTGTTTTCTCACAAAATAAACGAGGATTACTGATTTAAAAATTGGTAATCCTCGTTTATTTTAAGTTAACAGTCAAATAGTCAACGGTCACATCTCATTGTTATTACACTTATTTCGGCAGGCATTCCTAAACGAAATGGAATACCAACGTAGCCTAAACCTCGTGATACGAACAAGTATTGAGTACCTTCTTGATATAATCCATCCCAGTGGTCAAATATCCATTGTGATGGCGACCATTTGAGCTTGCCTAAATTAATTCCCATTTGAGCAGAATGGGTGTGTCCTGAGAGTGTTAAATCAATGTATTTATATTGTTCGCTAACTACTTCTTCTTTCCAATGATTTGGGTCGTGTGATAGCAAAATATTGAATTGAGTAGGTGTAAAATTTTCTGTGGCTTCTGCTAAATCGCCATAACGTGGAAATGGTGGTTTGCCCCAGTTCTCGACACCAATAACGCTAATAGTTGAGAGTTTAGAGTTTAGAGTTGAGAGAGTGGTGTTATCTGTAATCTGCAATTTGTGATTTGTAATCTGAATTGCGCTATCATTCAAAAGCATAAATCCTACGCAACTATATGCTTCGTATGCAGCCTTAAGGTTTGCTTGTTTTGCCTCTTCCGATTCCCATTTGCTATAATCGCCATAGTCGTGATTGCCCATTACTGCATATCGTCCGAGAGGGGCATTGATTGAAGTGAATAATCCATCTAATCCATTGACTTCATCGGCTGTAAGATTCATCATATCTCCAGTGCAAACCAACATATTAGGGTCTGTTTCGCTTAGTTTAGTGACAATTTTTTGGAGATAACTATCGCGAGGCGAAAGGTTACCAAAATGTAAATCGGTGATATGAGCAATGCGTATTCCGTCAAATTCTTTAGGTAGATTTTTAGAGTAAATAGTAACTTCTCTAATTTGAATGTAGTGGCGCGTAGCCATACCTACGACAAGTCCTATTGCAACTATTGTGGCCAAAATTGCACCAATATAATGTAGAGTTATGCAATTTTTTTTAGTAATTAGTTTTATTATTTTGTTGATGATATAAAATAGTGCATATATATTAGCAGGTAGAATAGCAAGAATAAAGCCCCATAAAGCCCATTGCATTACTTTGACATCCAATAAACCAGATCGAGTTGCATATTGTAGTAGGATAAAGGCTAATATAAGTAGAGTAGGAATGGCGTATGCTAATACTATACCCCCGGTTGTTTTACGTTTTGTTTTTAGTATATGACGGGTATATAACACACTTGGCAAGAATGTCATTACAACGATGATGATTAGAACTGGGATGAAACGCATATTTTAGTTAGGAGTTAGAAGTTGGGAGTGAGGAGTTATTATGTAGGTGTTGTTTGTTGATATTTTATAACGCAAATATAGATAAAATATTGTAATTGGGGATGTTAAAAAATAATAAAAACGGTTACTTAATTAAATTTATGTAGCCGTTATTTTTTTCTATTCTTTTATGAATTTTGTCGTTTTGTTGCCGCATTTTATTATATAGATTCCAGAAGGTAAGTTGAAAGTTGAAAGTTGTAGAGACGCAATATATTGCGTCTGTACAAGAGTTGAGAGTTGTAGTTGTCCGTGGAGATTGGAAATGCTGATTTCTTCGTCTTCTTCGACACCTTCGATGTAAAGGATGTCGCGACAAGGATTTGGATATATATTTAGTTGAGAGTTGAGAGTTGAGAGTTGAGGTAAAGAGGTTTCTTCTTTTATTGGACGGATTGTGATTTGGTCTAGTCCGAAATAGAATGTAGTGTTCGAACCCCATTCGCCCACGTCGGTTGTTTCCATGGTGAAATAGATGCTTTTCACGGCTCCGAGTGATGTTAAATCCATCCATGCCCAATCTCTATTTATAAACCATTTGGTTGAATCTTCATCTCTGTAGTCTGCCATGTAATAAACTACAGTTCCACAATCTTCGCCTTCAGCATTAACACCATGAGCTGTAAGTGTACAATAGTCTCCTTTTGTGAATTTGCGAGCATACATGAATCCGTCAACTATACATTTTGTAGTGTATGGCGAGTTGCAAACATAGCATCCAATAGCCTCAATTTCATCTGCGTGTGTGAATTCAATTTCGCAAATATGACTGTCAAGCGAGTTTTCAGTATATTCTAAGAAATAGCCAAGAATATAAGGTGTACCTTTGCCTGCAACGCCACCGCCTGCCATTACGCCCCATTGATGGTCAGGGTAGAATGCCTCGTGTGATAGTAGGGTGTCTTGACTGCGTGAAATTGTAAAGCCTTCCCACGATGTACCATCCCAACTATTGCCTGAGCGAAGGTGTGAGAATGAGAATATGCCATTGCTAAATGATTGATATTCTACGCTGTCGTTGAGTGTTTTATCCCATACGTCTGATTCGTTGAATTGAATATTTTTGTCGTTAATCAAGCTATTTAGGTCGAATACAATCTCTTTATTCGTTTCGATTGTTTCATCGTGAAGTGCACGAATAGCCGATATCTCGGTACTCGCTTCGCCTATTTGTCCGTGGTCGGCAGCAATTGTACCTGTATGTATGCGTATGAAGTCAATAGCTTCAATATCAATTTTATTACCTTCTGTATCAACAGCCCAGTCTATGTCAAAACTGCAACCTGCTTCGTTTGAATTAGGTTGATTATCAGCATAACCCCATTCAAATGGTGCCAATTTGAAGTATGAGCCATCGCCTTTTTCGTCTATTGCATTATCAGGTAAAAGTGTACCTCTAAATGTTAGAATATCAGCACCAATCCATGTAGGGTAATATGGTTGTTTGTGGGTTGTATTCTTTGTAAGCCAACCACTATTACCTTGATTGTCAGACCAACGAATATATTCTTTGATAGCCTCTTCCGAAGTATCGTTTTCTGCTGTTGGGCGATAGTATGTTATTTCGTAGTTCTTTGTTGAGCGAGCATATTCGCTACCTGCTATTTCATACCAGCGGTCATCGGCAATGCCGTTTTGATTAGCATCACGACTTACCATCACAACACCAGGTTCGGCACTTGTAGCAAAAGCATTGCCGAGTATTATGAAGTCATTGCCTTCGGCGTTAGCAAGTGGCGTATCGAATTTAACTGTCATATAGCCTCCAAAAGCCCCAAGGCTAATCATAGAGCCACGTTCGAGGTTTTGTTGTGCCTTTTGAAGAATGTCATTTTCAGATTCGATGATAGGCAACGTGTTCACAAATTGTCCTGGAGCAGGATTGTATTCAATTACTGTTACTTTGTTTTCTGCAAAACAAAGTGTACTGAATAATGTGCATAATAATGCTGTAATCGAGTGTTTCATAGTTTTTTTATTTTAGAAGACAGAATAACATAATAACAAAAATATTTTACTTTAATTATCTGCTAATTATAAATAATTTATGATTAAATTTACGATAATTTACGTTTATAAAAAAGATTATGTTTTTTTGTTCTTTTGTCTTTTCAATTATCGTATTATTATCGAATTTGGATTTAGACCGATTTCATTGAGGCGGAATTTCAATTCTCCATTGCGGTTGAAGCAAAGCACATCGCCCCATAGTACATAATTATATGCCTCCATAATGTATAAGTCGCCATTTTCGGGATTTATAGTCATGCCAAATGGGGTTTCAAGCTCAGTTCCGTCTGTGATAAAGTTGTCATTCACTACTTGGTCGGTAAGGCAGTCGAATACCTTAATCCATTGCTCGCCACTTTTATAGTTATAGCTATACATATATGCTAAGTCGTTATGTATCACCATTTGCAGAGGATGTAAGTCGGTGAATGTTTCGACTACAGTGTCTATTTCGCTATCAATTTTGTGTAGAGTGTAGTCCTCTTCGTCGTAGTCGCCTCGGGTGATTACATACACATCTCCTTCGCTATCGGATATTATTGAGCCAGGATTTAGTCCTACTGCGATTCGACGTATTTCTTTGAAACTCTCTAAATCAACAACGCTTACTGAATTGTCGTAAAACGGATTATCCAATCCTCCTGAGTTGCTGACATACAATTTGTTATTACATACAACCAAGTTGTCTGGATTGTTGCCACAGCGAGCCCAACCATCTATTTCTAATGTCGTAGTGTCAATGCGAGCCACCCAACCATCAAAACAAGTTAAATAAGCTTTGTCTTGACTGAATGTTATGTATCGAGGTTGTCGCGCAACGCCTTCTTCGTTGAATAGAGGTATTTGTTTAATTGATTTGCAGTTATTTGCATCCAATATCTCCAATTGACTTGATATATTTACAGGTATATATATTTTAGAGCCATATTGTTTCATATCGTTACCTGTATCGCCAATCCCTCGTCCATTAATTGTTGTAAAGTAATCGTAATCAATCTCTCCTGTTTGTAAGTTTACCTTTGCCAATGTGCTATTATTCATATTGAACAATCCTTCGCTGAGCACTAATAACGATGTCGTCTCAGTTGAATCGTTCCACATAGGCTCACGCGGCACGTCATACATATCGTTGCAACTCACTAAGAGTGTAGATATCAATATTATAATATATTTTTTCATGTTTTTTAGAATTTCCAATATATAGTTCCTCGCCAACTACGGCCAGGTATGGGGAAATAGCGCACAACGCAATAATTCACGTTAGTTAAATTCAAACACTCAATATTTACTCCTATCTTGTGTTCGTTTTTTATCTCAAATTCATGACTTGCAGACAGACTATGGTCGAAATATCCTTCCACACGATTCTCTTTATAATTTTGATTTACTGCATATCTATGTCCACTCCATACGAGCGAATAGTTTATTGAAAACCAAGGCGTATTTATTCCGGCCTTGCCTGATCCCGATATGCGTGGTGTGTATGGTATTTGGTGACGATAGTCGCGGTCGGTAGGGTTAGTTACATTCAATGCTCTGTTGTAAGTGTATGTAGCACCAAGAGTTATAGTCAAATCTGAACATGGAGCTACTTCTAAATCTCCCGTAAAATCCAATCCTGTAATCGATACATGTCCATAGTTGAGCATAGTCCATGTATAGATATTTTTTGTTGGGTAGGCAACGATTTTGTTGCGTACATCGTTGTGATATACGTCGTAACTCAATGCCAATAGCGGTACATATTCTGTGATGGAGTGTTGGAATGTCAAGCCGATATTATATTGATTTGTGGTTTCAGGCAATAAATTGCGGTTGCCTACTTTGCCATAGTATAGGTCGTTGAATGTAGGCAGGCGGAATATATTTTTGTAGAATGTACGTACTCTAAAATTCACATTCTTAAAAGGTTTGAACGCTATACTGATGTACGGCGATGCCTTAAATCGCTCTTGTTCTTTACTCCCGTCTTCCATCATATCTTTCATCGCAGTTATCAATACACTAGCGGTAGCCATAACCCAATTGTTTACATATTTTCCTGCAATAGCAGTCAATGAGGTATAGCGTGTCGGTGATGTAAAATTCTCTAAATCAGTATTTAATGTATTTATAACTCCGTCTTGCGATAGGTTAAAAGATAATCCACCCGTAGGTCGATAAACCACAGACCCACTCACATAGTATTCGTTTTGCGTGTATCGATTCTCATCTTTACCCTCTGAACCTAAATACATTGGGTCAAGATAGTGCGTGAAAGTATAATTATATTTGGCATTCAGTTGCAAGGTAACAATATTATTAAAATTACGTTCGTAATGCCCTTGAACAAAAGCCGACCTATCCCAAATACGCTGACTGCTGAAATTCAGTGTATTATAGAATATTGTAGCTCCAGGCAATCCTCGTTCCGATTGGTAGTAATATCCTTTTATATAACCACTTTGCACTGAGTCTGAGCCATATAGAGCCATTTCGGTTCGTAAATTCTCCACATCGGTATTTTGTCGTATTTCAATCGATGTACTATCACCATAATTCATCACGTATGGATACCGTCCGTGCGCCGACATCCATTCTCCGCTTGCCGTCATTGACAGATATTTATTCAATTTGCCAGCAACATATAGCGATGGATTTATGAGTCCGAATGAGCCTCCTCTTAGCATTACTTTTCCATTCACTGCACACTTATCGAATCGAGGAGCCATAGTAGTGATATTCAGCACAGCGGCCGAAGCATATTGCTTTGCAGGTTGAAATATTTGGTCGCTTTGTCCGTTCGAAAGCGACACCATATCAACATTATCTAAAGAAAAACGGCTAATGTCAATTTGACCATTTTGCGCATCGCTTACAGCAATACCATCGTAACTCACAGCTGTATGACTTGCACCCAAACTTCTTACCGATACAGTTTTCAATCCACCAATACCACCATAATCTTTCACCATTACACCGCTAAAATGCTTCACTGCATCAGCCACTTGGATAGCATTTAATCCCTTAAGAGTTTCGTCTGTAAGTATTTGCAGTGGAGCCGTAGCTCGGCTTTGTTTGGTTTTGGTATTTGTAGTAACGACTATTTCGTCAAGGTTTTGTGACATAGTCGTAGTGTCAAATGGAATTTGAGAGTTTGATTTTTTTGAATGCTCCCCTAAGTTGGGGGAGCTGTCCGTAGGACTGAGGGGTATGTTGTCCAATATATTCGATAAATTTTGTCCACAACAAATCCTGCCTACATTTAAAAATGTAAGTATCAATACAATACAAACAAAATGGGAATTAAATTTCATTAAAGGTTTATGTTAGTGCCTTTCCTCGAAGCACAGATTAAACATAGTGGACAAATGGTAGGTCTTCTGACTTGTCTAACTCTATAACACACCTTCCCAAATTAGAGTGGAGTCTTATTCTCGCGTCTCTATTCAGTGGTTTCTGTGTCATATCAAATGTAGGAATAAAATTCGTAAAGGATATTCCTTTCTACTCATTCTTCATTCAAATATAGACTTACAGCAGCGGGACTGTTCAGGACTTTCACCTGATTCCCTCTTAGTCGCTCCAATCGAGCGAACCATTGTCTGAATACAAATGCAAAGTTAGACAAAATATTTTAATATAACAAGAGCTTTTAAAGATTTAATAAAAAATATATGAGTTATTACCTATTACTCCTTTCCTCTCCTTTATCTAAAAAAGGAGAACCTAATCTTTTTTCAATTAAATCGAAGAAAAACCTCTTACTTGACCATATCTATAACATATTATAAATATACTATAAATATACTATAAACATATTATAAATATAGTATAAACATATTATAACTTTATCTTCAAATAAATTTCAAATTCCTTATAAGTAATAAAAAGCATAAAAAACTTGTGGGTTATTTAGAAATGTTATATCTTTGTATGAAAAATAAATAATTATGACAAATTGGGAAAAACTTATAGCAGAATATAATAACATGTGTTATTTCTCCACTGATCCAGTGGCAGTTGTGCGTCGTTGTTCTGATAAAAGAGATATTGAAGTAATGGGCATCATCTGTTCGTGGTTGGCACTTGGCAACCGCAATCAGATATTCAAAAAATGTTGTATGGCATACGACCTTATGTCTGGTAAACCCTACGCTTACGTTATGTCGGAGCAATGGCGTCAGTATAAAGATTCGAATATCAATTTCTATCGAATGTTTTTTTATCGTGATTTTTACGATTTAATGCAATGTTTATATAATGTATATCAGCAATATGAGACGCTTGAGGATGCAATAATAATGAAGAATAAGGAGTTGGGAATTAGGAATGAATACCTCACAGCCTTAATTTCTCTTTTGCATGCCAACGGAATACCACAAAATACTAAATCTGCTTGTAAGCGGTTATGCCTATTCCTTCGTTGGATGGTGCGTCGTGATGGCATAGTTGATTTAGGCGTATGGACTAAATTCTCTCCTGCCGACCTACTTATACCGCTCGATGTACACGTCAATCGAGTAGCTCATCAGCACGGACTCCTCACCCGCCCCTCTGCCGACATGCGAGCCGTCCTCGAACTCACAGCCAATTGTTACAAACTCTACCCCCACGACCCCGCCATCATGGACTTCGCCCTCTTCGGCGCTGGCTACACATCTAAGTAAATCTTTTAGAGTATGGATATGTATTCTCGTTATGTATTAATTGTGTAGTTTTTTTTGCTTGCTGGTTGCTTGAGGGTATTTAGTATGGTAGTACACAATGTGAGTGAGTATTTTTTAGCAAAATTTATTTGAGAGTTATTGTTGATATATTATTGTTTTTTTTGTTTTAATTATTTATTATTTTATAGTAATAGATAGTGGTGGCGTATGTAGGAATCCTACATACGCCACTGAATGTATGAAAGTTTACTCGATTGGGATTTGAATGATAGACAGCCACTTTTCTGGGTCGTTTTGATTCCATGCGCCATCTATATAGCATGTGCGTGGATCACCTGCTATCTTATAGCCCTTCTCTTCCATATAGATGAAGGCTTCGGCATACGACTCGTAGAAGCGCTCGTAAGGTCCTATATGCTTCATGCATAGAGCCTTGGGTACGAAAGGCATACGCTTGAATTGTATTATATGACTATCGATTCCCATTTCTTCTACTTGCTCGCAATACTCGATATCTATTCCAGTAGGACAATGCTCTTTCCCATGCTCTATAGTGAAGCAATATCCCGGAGGTGGACATTGACAATTGAGGCGTTGCATCTCGGGACCAATTTTATTCATACACAGAGCTCCTAATGCACGATAATTAGGGATGATTTCACGATGACTTGCTACGATAATCTTAGGTAAAGATTGAATACTAAATTTCTTCATTGTTTTAATTTTCTTGAGAGACTTCATCCATTTGAGTAGTTGGTTACGGCGATTTGTTAGTAATTGCAATTGTCGTTCTGTTGCCTCTATTTTTTGAGTTAACTGGTCAATACTTGGTATCTGCGCACCATCCTCTAACAATTCCCTGATTTCTTCGAGTGTAAAACCTTGTTGTTGGAGTTTGCGAATTGTGTTGAGTTGTTGCATTTGCACTATATTATAGTAGCGATAGCCCGTCCACTCATCCACTTCATCGGGTATGAGCAACCCTTTTTGCTCATAGTGGCGTAATGCCTTTACCGTTACCTGCATCATTTTTGAGAACTCTCCGATTTTTAATTTTGTTTTTTTACTCATAATCGTACGATTTATTTGCTAGCGAGTGCAAAGTTAATACATGACCTAAGGGACGAGTCAAGAGAAAATGAAATATTTTTAGTAAAAAATAAAAAAAGGCTACCCACAAGGTAGCCTTTTTTATAGTGTTTGATTAACGTTTGATACCGTTACGTTCGAGCATTGCATCGATTGTAGGTTCTTGGCCACGGAAACGTTTGTAGAGTGTCATTGGGTGTTCTGTACCACCACGGCTCAATACGTTGTTGAGGAATGATTTAGCAGTTTCGCGGTCGAAGATACCGTTTTGTTTGAAGTATGCAAATGCATCAGCATCAAGTTGTTCTGCCCATTTGTATGAGTAGTAACCTGCTGCATAACCACCTGAGAAGATGTGGTTGAATGTAGTACAACGACCAGTACCTTCTACGTTAGGCAAGAAGTTTGTTGGAGCAGTTGCAGTGCGTTCTACTTCGCATGGGTCACCATTGAATGGTTCTGTAATAGTGTGGAATGCCATATCTTGCAAACCGAATGATACTTGGCGGAGGCAAGCATAACCGCAGTTGAAGTTAGATGCGTCAACAAGTTTTTGGATAAGTTCAGCAGGGATAGCTTCGCCTGTTTGGTAGTGACGAGCCCAACCATCGAGGAATTCTTTTTCAGTAGCCCAGTTTTCCATGATTTGTGATGGAAGCTCTACGAAGTCGCGATATACGTTAGTACCAGAGATAGAGAGGTAAGTACAATTAGAAACCATACCGTGGATAGCGTGACCAAATTCGTGAAGGAATGTTTCAACTTCATCGAAAGTAAGGAGAGCAGGAGTGCTTTCTGTAGCGCGAGTAAAGTTCATTACGATAGTGATGTGTGGACGAGAGTCTGTACCATCAGCATTGCGCCATTGACCTTTGTATTCAGTCATCCAAGCACCTGCACGTTTACCAGCGCGTGGGTGGAAGTCTGTGTAAAGAACAGCTACGTAGTTACCATTTTCGTCAGTTACTTCGTAAGCATCAACTTCTGGGTGATATACAGGGATTTCTGTGTTTTTAGTAAAGTTCAAGCCATAGAGTTTAGTAGCCAAACCGAATACACCTTTTTTCACGCTTTCGAGTTCGAAATAAGGTTTAGTCATCTCTTCGTTGAGGTCGAATTT
>JAZQRP010000255.1:0-28318 GCA_045629685.1 Candidatus Aphodosoma sp.
CATTTGACTTTTGTTTTTTGTCGTCGTTTTTTGCCTTTGCATGGTGATCGTACAGTAGATCAAATGGTTCAGGCTGCGCGTAGTGGTAAGCAAAATATTATTGAGGGGAATGAAGATGGTGTAACATCTACTGAAATGCAAGTAAAATTGCTTAATGTAGCACGTAGTTCTATACAAGAATTGCGTGAAGATTATCGCGATTATCTAATTTCTCGTAATTTAGTTATATGGAATGAAGGGCATGAGCGATATAATAATATGAAAATTTTTTGTCGGCAGCATAATAAAGTTGAAGATTATCAGCCATTTTTCAAAAGGTGGACCGATGAAGAAATGGCAAATATTGCGCTTACATTATGCTATATGACAGATTCGATGCTTAATAAATTTTTGTTAACTCTTGAAAATGAATTTGTTGAGCAGGGTGGTATTAAAGAGCGAATGCATTCAGCAAGAACAGGGTATCGTAAGCAGCAAGACGAAGAATTTGCAGCACTAAAAGAGAAGGTAAAAGAGCAAGAGATTGAAATAGAAAGATTAAAGAATTTGCTAAAAGAAAATAATATAGTTTTTTAGTTTTTTGTTATAGTTGCTATAGCAACTATAGTGACTATAGCGACTATAGTATCTATAGCATCTATAGCTTCCTATAGTGCTATAACTCCCTAAAAATCACCATAATAAAAATTTTCTAAAAAAAAAACGCAAAAATATTTTGTCAATTCAAAAAAAAGTCGTAACTTTGCACTCGCAAATGAGGGGTTCACCCCTGCGGAGTTTTTGCGTAGCAAAAATCTCGCAAAATTTTTCAAATTTTGCGGAAATAGCTCAGTTGGTAGAGCACAACCTTGCCAAGGTTGGGGTCGCGGGTTCGAGTCCCGTTTTCCGCTCGCAGATTTAGAATCGGGAAATACCCGATTTTTCTGTATAAAGGATAAATATTTATTGATGTTTACCGCCCGGATGGTGGAATGGTAGACACGAAGGACTTAAAATCCTTTGGCCATTGCGGCTGTGCGGGTTCAAGTCCCGCTCCGGGTACTGAAGCGACCGATTGAGTAATTCAATCGGTCGCTTTTTTTGTTTTTTTGTTTTTGAGAAATAGCTTTTTTTACAGAAACTATATTTGCTATAGTCGCTATCTTCCTGCCCCTTACCCTTGGTTCTTCATCAATTTAGTTGAAACCAATTATTTCAATATTTCTCTTTAACCTGAAAAAATCCGCTAAAATATTGCTAACACACAATATTGTCCCCCTGTTTTAGGGGGACGAGGACGAAGTCCGGAGGGGGTCTAAAAACTAAAAAGCAAATTTTCAACTAAATTGACGAAGAACCATTACCTTAAGTATATTACAACATACCATAAATATACTATAAATATAGGATAAATATACTATAAACATACTATAAAGCAATCTGCTCTCTCATCAAATGTACCCCCCCTATATTTTATTGAAAAGAGGGTATAATTAACGTCAGTTCGATATAAAGCGCCGCATGGCATCCGTGTCATCCGTGCGTTCCATGTGAGATAAAAGTTATATCTAACCCACGTTATTTAATCAGCTCTGTTAATTTTATGTTTTAAAACATATTTTTAAATTTTGTTATTTAAGAAAAAAATACTATATTTGCCCCGCAAAACGTGGATTTTGTAAAAAAATATACTATTGTTTAATTTAATTTTTTTATTATGAAAAAAATTTACAGTTTCTTGACTGCCTTGCTGGTAGCTATGTTGCTAATTCCATGGCAGTTGAATGCTCAAGTATTGAGCGAAGATTTTGATGATCTTACTTCTGGTGTGCCAGAAGGTTGGGTTGTCGAAGGTAATGCAAATTATCCTTGGAGGAGTACTAATCAGTATTCTGGTTCTACTACGTTACCATATTATAATGGTACCGCAGGTTTACATTTTTATACTTATAGTTCAAGTACTGGTCAACAATCAATTTTGAAAACACCTGTTTTTAGTTTGGTTGGACAAAAACCATCAGTGCTTTCTTTCTATTATGCATTAAAAGATGCATATTACGGTAATCAGGGTACAATGTATGTTATTATCTCTAAAGATGGAGGTACTACATATAATGATACTGTTTTTAGTGTAGAATCGGATGTAGTGTCATACACTCATGCTGAAATTTCTCTTGCTGCTTATGCCGAAGAAAGTGAGTTGTGTGTGATTTTTGCATCAACATCTGCTTATGGTTACTACCATTGTTTGGATAATATTGAGGTTGCTCCAGCTCCGACATGTGCGGTAGCTGAAAATTTGTTTGTTACTGAACAAGAACAAGCAGGTGCTCTCCTCAATTGGAATGTTGCTACAGGTAAAGGTGCTGCAGCTGAAACATTTGCAATCGAAGTTTATCCTAATGGTGCAGAAGAGCCTATTTTCTCTGAAACATTAGTAGTTGGTGATGATATTGATCTTGAAGATGGTCTATATTCTTATTTCGTAGAAGAACTCGAACCAGGTTCTGCTTACTATTTCACTGTAAAAGGTGTTTGTAGTGCAGACGATGAAGCTGCTATTGCAAAAAGTGAGATTTTCTATACTGCATGTAATTCATACGAATTACCACTTGCATTAGACACTGTTACTGATACAGATTTGATGCCATGTTGGACAATGGTGAATGCAGATTATAATGCTAATACAGTATATCTTAATACTAACACTGCAATCTTTGCAACTCCAGTTCTTAATCATGCTGCAAATGATATTGAAGTTACATTGCGTTATGCTGGTACAGAGAGAGGTACTGGTTTTTATTTTGGTATAGCTTCTGATGCTTCTTGCTCAGATTTCGATACACTTGGTTATGTAGCTCATACTGCTACTTATGTAGAAAAGAAAATTTCTGTTAACACAGCAGGTACTACTAAATTTGGTGATGCAACAGGCAAAGTATTTGCTATTCGTCCTGATGCTTATATGCTTGTTTATGGTATCAACGTACACCAAAAACCATGTTGTCCTTCTGTAGAGCAAGTTCAAGCTGTTGCTATCGACTCAGCAAGTATCGAAGTTAGCTGGTTGGGTTCTGCTGCTTCTTACAATATCACTCTTGTTGATACCGCTACAAGCACTGCTATTAATCGTACAGCTACAACTAATCCTGTTGTTCTTGGCGATTTGACTCCTCAAACTACATATCTTGTACTCGTTCAAGCTAATTGTGGCGATTGTCAAAGTGCATGGAGCGATTCTATCTATGTTTCAACTCTTTGTGGTGTTGGTGAAGCTACATTTACTGAAAGTTTCGAATACGAAGAACTTGGTTCTGTAATGCCAGAATGTTGGGTTCAAAGCAAAAAAGATGCTTGGATTGTAAATCATAACATCTCTTATTATGACACTCCAAACAATGCTGCTGATGGTTACAGTGCTATTTATATGTATTACTATGGTGTTGAAAATGGTAAAACTGCAACATTCTCACCACAACCATTTAACGTAGCAACTCCTGGTCAATACGACGTGAAATTTGCTATGTATCGTTATAGCAAACAATATAGCTCATACGAAGGCGATGGTACTTTGACTGTTTGGGCAAATAATCGTCCTGATACAGTAGGTGCTGTGAAAGTTTGTGAAATCGATCGTTATTTCGAATATGCTCCAGCTGAAAAAGCTGCAGGTTGGTATTACTACGACTTTAATATTCCTACTGTTACAGGTACAGTATATCTCGTATTTGAAGGTAAATCTAACGCAATGAACAATCTTTATCTTGATGATATCAGTGTTTATCCTTCTCCTTCATGTCGTAAAGTTCGTAATATTACACTTGGCGAACCTACAACTACAACAGTTCCAGTACAATGGGAAGCTGCTGAAGGTACATCGCAATGGATAGTTGATTATGTAGTTCTTGCTGGTACAGATACTATTAAAAATGAATCTGTTCCTACTTCTAACAATCCATTCGTAATCGAAGGTCTTGCAAATTCTTCTGCTTATAAAATTAAAGGTACAGTTACTACATATTGTAGCGAAACAGACCGCGGTGAAGCAATTCCATTTGAATATGATTTCCAAACAGCTTGTGAAGCATTCACAACATTCCCATATTTCGAAGGCTTCGAAGGTTCATTCCCTCCAGTTTGTTGGGATATGAAAAATACAGCAGGTAACAGTGCATTCGTATGGCAACAATATTCTTCTTCACAATATGTGAAAGAGGGTCAATATGCAGCTTATTGGTCTTACAAATCATCAGGTTCTAAAGCTATTCTTGTAACTCCAGAGTTTACTTTCCCTGAAGATGAAGAATATCGTATCGAATTGTATGCTTTCCGTGGAACATCAGGTTCTTCTTATAAAGGTGAAGGTTTTGGAATCTATTTGAGCGAAACTAAAGAAGTTACAGAAGATGCTACTCTATTGGCATTTATTCCTCGTTTGACTTCAGAATCAAATGAAAATGGTGTTTTTGCAGTTGGTACTGTAGATGCTCAAGGTTTGTATCAATATAAATTTGATTTCAATACATCAGACTATACTGGTAAATATATTATTTTCGAAGCTGTAACAAACAATGGTTATTATCAATCATTCGATAACCTTTGGATTGGTCCAAAACCAGCTATTGATGTTATTGCACAATTCTCTGTAGATTCAGTTGTTATTGATGCTGCACGTATCAAAATTCCTGATGAAACAGTTGCAATGTTCGATATTATCTATGGAGTTAAAGGTTTTGATATAGAATCAGAAGGTACAGTTGTAGAATCTATCGAAGGTCGCGAATATAGTCTCGAAGGTATCAATCCTGATACTGAATATGATGTATATGTACGTGCTCGTAATGCTGAAGGTAAAGTTTCTGATTGGAGCCGTAATCCTGTTTCTTTCCACACTCTTTGTGCTGCATTTGCTATCGATGCAGATAATTTCTTTGTTGAAGATTTTGAATCATACGAAAATAATGCAACTGCATTAGGTTGTTTGGTTCAAAGTTATGGTGGCTCATACAATTATCGTATTGCAACAAGTATGGAATATTATGTAAGCGGTCAAGGTTATATTGAAGTATCTCCAGCTCAAGGTACAAATATGGCTTATTTGGGTAGTGCTAACAATTCATGGTTGTTCCGTGCAGTTGAATTGAAAGCAGGTCAAAACTACTCTATCAGTGTTGACGCACTTGAGGCTAGTACATATTATGAAGCTAAATTGATGTTTGGCGTTTCTGCAACTCCAAGTAAAGATGCTGTTGAAACATTCCTTGAAGGTTATGTTTTGCCTGATTGCTCTGACTGGGAACGCGTAACTGGTTACTTCACAGTTCCTGCTGATGGCGTTTATTATGTTGGTGTTGGTATTGCTTATGGTGCTTCAACTGTTGGTATCGACAGCCTTGTCATCCGCACTGAATCAGTTATTCCTCCAGCAGTTAATGTTACAGAACTTACTGACTCTAAAGTTACATTCGAGCTTACTTCAAATGCTTCATATTGGGAAATGTATTATTCAACAACTAAATTTGATCCAAATGCTATCCCTGCTGATGTAATTTTGGTTGAAGAAACAACTTATTCTATTGAAAATCTTGAATCTAACACTACTTATTACTATGCATTCCGTTCTTATGATGAAGAAGATAATGCAAGTTCTTGGACTGCTGTAGGTTCATTCCATACTGAGTGTGGAGCAACAGCTCTTCCTCTTTATCAAGGTTTTGAAACTGATTATCTTGAATGTTGGACATTAAGTGGTAATGGTGAAATTGGACGTCGTGGTTATAATAAACAAGAAGGCTCTTACAGCTGGAACTTGAGTGATAACAAGAAATTTATCTCTCCACGTATAGATGGTGATCTTTCTAATGCTCAAGGTTCATTCTGGGCTGCTGCTGGATATGATGGTGAACGTTATACTCCTGTATTTGCTATTGGTGTGATGACTAACCCTCAAGATCCTACAACATATAAAGCTGTAGATACTATTACTGTTGATTATGTTATAACTGATGGTCAACTTCGTGAATATACATTCTCACTTGAATCATTGAAAGAAGATGAAGTATATAAAGATGCTAAATACTTTGTATTCGAACATGTTAAAGGTTCTACATACTTGGATGCATTGACAGTTGAATTGGTGCCAACATGTCCAAAACCAACTGAATTTGCAACTACAGCAGTTACTGCTAACACTATCACTTTGGATTGGGTAGCTGGTGGAGCAGAAGCTTCTTGGTCAGTTCTTGTTAAACAAGGTGTTGATACTGTTCAAACTCTTGTAGCAAACGAACACCCATTCACAGTTTCAGGTCTTACTGGTAATACTACTTATAGCTTCGAACTTCGTGCTATTTGTGAAGCTGGCGTAGATTCAAGTAAAGTTGTAGAACTCAAAAATATCACTACTGCTTGTGATGTTTATGCTCTTCCTTACGAAAATAGTCTTAATGGTATTCCTACTTGCTGGACTATCGAAGATAATAATGATGGTGACTCTTGGAGTTGGAGAGGTGGTTCTGGTCTCACTCAATTGGAAACTTCAATGGCTGACTCATACGCTCCTGATACTGCTCGTTTGTTCTCTCCTGAGTTCAATTTCGATAAAGCGTATGTAATGAATATCGAAATGTACACATACTATGAAACTGGTACATTCAACGTATTGTTCGACAATGGTACAACTCGCGACACTATCGTTGCTGGTTACCAACACCATAATGCTTGGGAAACTTGCACATACGATATGTCAGAATATGTAGGTCAAACAGGTCGCATCGTATTCGAAGGTTGGGGCCCTACTCAAACAGCTTGGTCTGCTTATTGGTATATCCGTAATATTTCAATTGTTGAACCTCCAGTACAATATGTTGTTGCTGGTACTTCTGCTCTTACTGGTTTTGATTGGAACAACTCAGAAAATGTAATGGCTCTTGACGCTGAAACAGGTCTCTATTCATTGACATTCTCTAATGTTCCTGCAGGTGAACACCAATTCAAAGTTTCTGAATTTGCTAATTGGGATGCTGCATACGGTTTTGCTAACCTTGCTACTGACAATACAACTGCAGTTTATGATCTTGGTACTAACGTAGCATTTACTCTTGCTGCTACAGCTGAAGTAACAGTAGAATTCAACGCTGAAGCTAAAACAATAAAAGTTACAACAACAGGTGAGTTTGTTGATGCTGTAGTTCTTAAAAATGTTTATGTTGCTGGTTCAGCTGGTTTGTGTAATGGCGTAAACTGGGACCCAGGTGCAGCTGTTAATAAAATGGATTATGATTATGCAACTGGCGAATATGTTAAAGTATTCTCTAATGTGGCTGCTGGTACATACGAATTCAAAGTTACTCAAGGTGATTGGAGTAAATCTCAATTTACTGATGTAGATGCTACATGTAGCGACGAAGGTTGGGAAGTTACCAATGATAATCACAATATCAAATTCACTCTTGCTGAAACTGCTGACGTGACTATCAAACTTACAGCTGCTGATAAAGTTTGCTTGACTTCAACTCTTGGCGAATTTGGTGAAGTTGAAATCACAAGCTATACTCTTGTTGGTAATGCTGCTATCTTCGGTACAGAATGGAATACACTTGACGAAAACAACAACATGGTTCAAGAAGGTGAAACTGCTACTTGGACTAAAGTTTATGAAAATGTACTTCTCGATGCTGCTACATACTATTATAAAGTTGTAGGTAACCACGCATACGAAATCTTCGAATATCCAGCACAAAATGCAGAATTAGTTATTGCAGAAGCTGGTTATTATACAGTAACATTTACATTCGTTGCTGGTGAAAATCCTTCAATCATTGCAAGTGCAGTTAAATATGTAGCTCCTACAGCTCCTGCAGTTCCAACTATCCAATATGGTGGTGGTTACTTCACTAGCGATATGCTCCAAGTCGTTGTTAACACTATCGAAACACGTCCTTCTTACATTCTTGTAACAATCGACGGTTCTGAACCATCATTCGAAGGTGCTCAAGCAGGTACTACATTGCCAGCTGTTCCAGGTCAACCAATCCAATTGACAGCAACAGCAGTTGTTAAAGTACGTGGTATGTTGTTTGATGTAACAACAAGTGCTCCATATCAAAATCCAGATGGTACATACGTATATAGTGAAATAGCAGAAGCTACATTCACAAAAGTAGAAGCTCCTGCAGCTCCTGAGTTTACTCCTGCAGCAGGTGAATATACTAATGAAGTAGAAGTATCTATTGCTTGTGCAACTGAAAACGTATTGATTAAATATCAATTTGGCGGTACAGAACCTACTCGTATATCAGCTACTTACACAGAAGCATTCAAACTTACTGAAACAACAACAGTATCTGCTATGGCATATCTTGTTGGTGTTGATAATACTCCTATTATGACTGTAGACGGAATTCCTGTTGCAAGTGAAGCTACATTTGTTACTTACACAATTAAAGCTGAAGAGATAACAGTAGCTGCTCCAGTATTTACTCCTGCTCCTGGTGAAGATGGAACATATACAAGTGAAGAGACTATCAATGTAACATTGTCTTGCGAAACTGAAGGTGCTTCTATTCTTTATTCTTTGAACTATGGTTCAGATGACGAAGTATTTATGAATTACGAAGCAGGTACTCCAATTGTATTTGATGCTGAAGGTGAATATGTAGTAGCAGCTAAAGCTGTTCTTGCTGAAGTTGAAAGTGAAGTTGTTGTTGTTACTTACATCATCGTTACAGAAAACATGGGTACTGATGTTGATAATACTCAACTTGTTGCTATGGTTTATGCTAAAGAAGGTATGGTTTATGTTGGTACTGAAGTTGGTAATATGATTGAAGTATTTACTGTTCAAGGTCAACGTATCTATGCTTCTGAAGCTACTGCTCAATTAACTGCAATTGATGCTCTTAACGCTGACGTAGTTCTCGTTAGAGTTAATGGTGAAACAGTTAAAGTATCAGTTAAGTAATAATAATTTTTAAATCAGACTTGTCCGATTACTCGGACGAGTCTGGCTTAAATTGCTAAAAAAGTGAGACGCAAACCTTAAAAGTTTGCGCCTGACTTTTTTATAGTAGCTATAGCTATTATCTATTATAGTAGCTACAGTTTTTATAGTCTTTATAGTTTCTATAGTTGCCCTGATTCCACTAGATTGATAATTCTTTCTATAGTAGCATCATCTTTATGTGAGCCATATTCCGTTTTGAGGCTTGCACCGAACATTTTGGCAAACATTTGGTAGAAACCAGCGGTAAAAGCACCACGGTAGGCTTTGATTAGTTCGTATCCAGTGGCATCACATTCGCGGTCAACGAGGCGGATGAGTAGCATACCTTGGCGAAGAGTTAGTTTGCTCATTCTGCCGTATTCTTGTTTGTAGATACGTTTTTCGAAACCACGCATATATTTATCGCGTTCGTGTTTTGTTGGTAGCATCATTAGGGTATCATTTGTTGCGATTATCACCTCTTTGATATATTTCGAGAGAGGTAAAGTTTTTTTCACGTCGCGTACAGTTCGCCAATAGAATTTTTCTTGTTGTTTGTTTTTGAATTTCATTGGTGGATATACCCATACGGTTGGCAATTCGTATAGAGCAATAGTGTCGCCATTCTCGATAGTAGCCTTGACTTGCTTTTTTGTGGCATTTTCGGCGTATGTAAGCTCAGTCTGTTGCGTGGTTGAAGCAAATATACCTATAGAGCATATAAGTCCGCAAATCGAATATATTAGCCTTTTTCCCATAGTGTCAATTTTTCTGTGTTTTCTTTTTAGACAAAGCAAATAGCCAAGAGTTTAATAGTAAAAAAGACGCAACTTCTTGCGTCTTCTTTTTTATCCCTTATTTTTAGTTCTCAATTTTAAAATATATATCACTGAAAAAATTAGCATTGGTATTATTCCATCTGATATTGGCATTGTTGGGTCGTCTGGAGTTTCTGTGCTACTATCTTCAGGATCTACAGCTATTCGTTGTTTTGTGTCAGTTTCTATTACAATATTGTTCGCTGCAACGGTTTCTGATAATGGTCGTTTTTTCTTGTCTTTGTCAATTTTTAGTTGAGCGTTGTACACAGATAAAGACATTGATGTAACAGCATTGCTGTGGTTTATATTTTGTTTTCTATTATAGGTTTGATTGCCGTTGACTGGAGCTGATTGGTAAGAGGTATTATGTTGTTTTTGTGTTTTGATTATAGTGTAGTGTTGTCTATTGCTTTTTTGGGTATAGTGGTCGTAAGATGCTGATGTATTTATGCTTATATTTCTTTTTTCTCCAAATTGCCTATATTCAATATTTGGCATATAGGATTTACATTCGCCGAAAGGTGTACCATTGCGCAATTCAGTATATCCATACGTCTCAGCATTGACGAATGTAGCACTAAAGATGAATATTATTAGAAATTTTAGTTTCATTGTTGTCTGTTTTTTACTAATAAGTTTGATTGTGTGATTGGCCGTTTAGTTAGTTAAAGTTTATCTGATTGCGAATTTAGCCCAATTATCAGCTTGGCGTACAATATATGTACCAGCTGGGAGAGATATATTTATTGTTTCGTTATTTGTTTTTTCATTGAATATTAAACGGCCCATAACATCGAAAATCATTACTTCTTTGCCAATAATAAGGTTATCGATAGTGCAATTTTGGGCATTGCCAGATACGATTATTTGGTTTGCTATAGGGGTGAATATTTCGGTAGTTGTTTGAGGTGCAAAACTGAATGTAATAATAAAACGTTCGTTGAGCGAACCTTTTTCGGTGGTGAAGTTATACTCCTCAGAGAGCAAATCAACTGTTGTATCGGTAAAAATATCATACAAAACGACCGATTGAGCCGAGATATTAGAACCTTCGAGTGAGATAGAGTATTCGCCAGCTGATTTTACACAACCGCCAAGAGCAATGGTTTGGTTTTCGTTTTTGCGGTGGTTGAATGATAGAGGGCTATCTCCATCGAGTGAGTAGAATTGGTTGGCAATGTTGCCTCCAGCGGCTTGTTGGGTCATATAAAAGAAGTCTTGACCTACAGCATAACCTTCCGAGCCATTGTGAGCCATGAGAATCATAGTTTTGTCGGTATATTTCTCATTCACAATATTCAATTGGTAGTATTCTGTTGGTTTTTCATTATTGAATGCAGCAGGTGCATTTTGGCGAATTGTTTGTGAGGTTGTGAAAGTATATTTGCCAGCATATTGTATGAAGAATGATGAATATGGAGCAATTGGCACCGAATTTTGGAAGTAATAGTTGTAGTAATTGCTACTACCTGCTTCGGCACGAACAGCGAAATATACGTTGTCGCTGCTATTGATATTTACACCAACAGCATTTTCAAACAAACCAGAACCTACGAGGTGTATGTTTGATAGGATAGGGTCTGACGCTGATGGATAGTCTTGAGTTGTGCCGCTATATCCATTTTTGTTAGAGGCATTTTTCTCTTTGTTTACCGAAGTATAGGTGATAGTGAAATATCCTGTATAGTCGCGAGGGTCAACACCGAGGATATATCCTTTGCCAGCTTCGATTATAGGATTGCCATCAGTGTTTTTCACATCTTTCCATGGTTTCACTACGCCTTGAGCACGTTCTGCAGTGTCGTAGTATTTCAAGAGATAGCAAGCATCAGGAGCTTTGTTGCCAGCCCAAGTGAGTGGAAGTTCGGTGCCAGTGGCATTATGTTTGATAGATATTTCGGCTTTGAATGGCGACGAAATCCACAACCAATCGGCAAGGTCGGCATCTGAATAGGTGACAGTGTGTGTTATAGTGCTGTAATATGTAGTTTCGTCGTAGTAATCAGGTATTGCTTTGTTTTCTATAGATACACTTCTGTATTTTGATTTTCCGTTGAGGTTTATTACAACAGTATTTACATCGTCTTTTATCGTGAGAGTAGCAGAATAGTCACGATTGTCAGGGTCATCGGTCTTCTCTTGTGGTGTGAATGACACAGTAAAGTTGTGGTCGTTTATTTCGAGTTGTTCTAATGTGTTGTTTTGAGCGACGACACCATTAGTTAAATTATTTATTTTGAAGTTTTTGTTGTCGCTTAATGTAGCAGTTATATTACCCGAAGCGAGGAATGATTTGAAGTCAATGTTCACCTCATTGCTCTCTTGCCCAATGGTAATTTCTTCGAAATTGATAGATGCTTTAGAAGATGTAGCTGTTGAGGCATCTTGGTCGATAACAACATCTTCTGTTCCGTTAAGCAGAATATGAGGTGCTATTTCAAGTATTATGTTTCTTACTTTTAGTTTAGATGCAGAAGTTGAAGTACCACTATTTTTGAATATTGAAACTGTTTTTGTTTTAGGATTAATGTTGGTTTCTCCAGTGTTGTTTGTGGAAGAAATAGCACCACCATTCCACGATGTGGTGTTGTAAGTTTTAGTTTCGTCTTCTTTTACACCTACAGTATTGCCTGTTGTCCATGCCGCTGCATTAGCAGTGAATTTTATCTGGTTGCAAGGATAGCCTAATGTTGGAATTACAAATTCATTATTTGTGATGTCATGGTCTTCATTGAAATCAACGATACACCAATTGTTTTTATAGAAATAAAGACCTTTGGTTTTTTCTGTTGTCAAGTTAGTGCGTGAGAAGTTGTATGACCAATAGGTTTCTATTCGGTCTGCATGCTCAATAGTGATTGGATTGATGTATTCGTTGGTTCCTTTGATTTTGGTACGTACACCAACAAATATACTGTATGCAGTGTTTTCTTTTAGGCTAGTACATGTGTATGATGTATTTGTTGTATGGTCTATTATGGCTGCAGTATCGCCTACAGGTTCAGGATTTCCTTGGTCGTCAAACTCCCAAAAGATAATTTCATAATCGACCATTGGTTGGTCGGCGTCAGTTGCCGTTGTTGTAGCACCCCAACTTATGGTGAAGCCTGATGTCGTGATATTGTTTATTGTTACAATCTCTTCATTTGGTTTAGGATATACAGGTGATGTGAACGTGATAGGGTTTGATTTATCAGATTCAGAATCGCTGAATATCGAAGAGATAGAGATAGAGTGGTTTGTTTCGGCGTAAGGCAAATTGATTCTAGTGTTTGTAGTATTGCCATCTGGGATTGTAGCAACACAGTTGTTGTTGTCGTATATTTTATATCCAGTTGCACTCTCTACTTTGCTCCACGACAAATTGGCGTAGGTGTAGCCTACTTCTGTGGCAGTTAGTCCGATTGGGAATGATGCTTGTGATGTTATAACTTTAGTAATATCAGCAGCTTTGGTATAGTATGTGTTACCTGCTTGCGATGCAGTGATAGTTGCAGAGCCAATGCCCACGACAATCAATTTGTCGTCTTCTATTTTTGCAACATTTTCGTTGCTTGAAGTATATGTTATAGCCAGACCAGAAGAACTAGTTGCAGTGAGGGTTATTTGGTCATTGACTCTTAAAGTTCCAAACTCTTGATTCCAAGTGATAGTTTGGTCATCGTAAGCTATAAGTTTTTTAGTTTCTTCGGTAGCAGGTTCATAAGCATCGTTCCCTTTTTGCGATGCAGTGATAGTTACATCTCCTACACCTAAGACAGTCAGCACATTGCCTTCTATTTTTGCAACATTTTCATCGCTTGATTCATACGTTATAGCCAGACCAGAAGAACTAGTTGCCGAGAGAGTGTAACTTTCCCCCTTCTTAATTTGTGATGGCTCTTGCTCCCAAGTGATGAATTGAGTTGTTTTTATGGCAGTGGCGGTGATAGGGATAATCATTTCAGCATCAGTTGATCCACCTATGTATAATGCGAGTTTAGCTGTATATGTTCCTTGGATAGTTGGGTTGAATTTAAGTTTTACGGTAGAAGTGCCATAATCGCCACATGAGCCACCAAAGATGTTGGTGTTATCTGCAATAGAGAAAGCTTCAGAAGCATCGTCAATTATACGAGCTTTTATATAATCAGGTTTGTTAGCCCAATCGAAGTCAATTGAAGAATTACCTGTTTTTCCGCATTCGGTTCTAGGGAACGTGATATCATTACTTTTCTTTTCTAAATAGATAGCTGGGGTAACTAAGATATTTGAGAGAGAGATGCGGAAGTTGGCATTTATGCGAAATTTCAATGATTTCACAGTGCGTGCGAGTTGTAGATTGTTGGCACCACTGATGTTGGCAGCATCTCTACTGTAAATTACATTCCCATCTTGGTCGGTAACTTTTAATCCTTCACCAGTTGCAGCACCTCCCGCACTTGCATTTGCTACGAATGACAATTTGTCTCCAATAGTACTGAGGGTATACTCTTTTTCTATAGTAGACCAATTAAAACCTCCCCAAGTAGCATCACCAGTAGCATATTCGTTAGCATCCATTATGGCATATTCTCCCAAGCAGTCATTGTAGTTTTCGCGTACGATGACAATCATTGTACGAGAAATGCCAGCATATTCATCATTACCTGCTTGTGTTGCAGTGATTGATGTTTGACCAAGACCAACAATTACGAGTTCTCCATCTTCGATTTTTACTACATTTGTATTTTCAATAGAATATGTGATAGGCAAATTGTTAGGTTTTTTTGTTTCGCTATTGATGGTATAAGCTCCGAGAGAACGTTTTTCGCTACCAATTTTTAGGTCGTAGAATATATCGTTCCAAACAATTTCTTGTAGAGTTTTGTTTGTTACTTCAAATTGAGCTGTTGCAGATATAGACTTATAAGTGCCGTCGCCATCAGTAGTTGCAGTGATATTTGCAAAACCGATGCCTACAGCCACGAGTTTGTTGTTTTCTATCTTTATTACCTCTTCGTTGTCAGAAGTATATGTTATGGCAGTGCCACAATCTGAAGTTGCAGCATTTTCGAGGGTTGTGCTATAAATGATTTGTTTGTTATCTGCCCATTTGATAGTAGGAGTTTTTTTTATGCCTTCGCCTGTTACAGTGAAGGTGTATTCGTTGTTTGCGTCTTTAGAGTCGTAAATAGTGATAGTTGCTTGATGGTTTGTATTTTCTGATGTAGGATGGAATACGATGGTGAATTTGTATGTATCATTTTCTTCTCCTATTTTTTTTAGTATATTTGTGCCTGAAGCTATAGTTTTGCTAGTTTGAGAGCCATCAATAAGAAATTGATTGTTGTTTGTTTTTACAATCAAATTTCCTTTGGTTAGGAATGAATTGAATTCGACTGTTAATTGTTTTGCTGAGGTGCCAATTTCTGTTTTATCAAATTTGTATGTGTTTGTTGTAGGAAAACTTAAACTGATGTGGGGAGCCATTTGGACATGGATGTAGTTCAAATATATTTTTTGATTAGAACCAGTAGGTTTTTTAGATTGGAAAGTTATAGATGTTGTGTTTTCAATATCTTTAGAAAACTTGTAATGAGAAGTTCCTGTTTCTTTTAAATCTTTGTAATCTATTTGATTACCATTTGCGTATTTTACAGTTAATGGATGTTTTGCGGAAGCTTTTTTTCCTAAGTATGCTGTGTATTCTAAATGATTTACGGGATATGTAAAATTAATTGTATATTCGTTGTTAGAATAATCTACTCCACCTGTTAATTGATATTGTGTATCATTATAATAACAGTACCAAGTACCTGTTTCATTGTCTGGCACTCGTATTTGACCTACAACACATTGTACGTTGAGGAGTGAGAAGAATAGTATTAGGATTGAGAGTAGATTGGATTGTTTCATAATTGTTGTATCTTAAAATCTCCCCCCTGAGTCAGGGGGAGTACCCGTAGGGGGAGGGGGTATGTTATTAGTTAATTAGTTATTAGTTTGTGTTTTTTTCATACCCCTCCGGTCTTCGACCACCTCCCCTAACTTAGGGGAGGATTTTTGGGGTGATATGTTTTTTGCAAATCCCTCTTATTTGCATACCCCTCCCCGCTTCGCGGACCTCCCCTAGCTTAGGGGAGGATTTTTGGGGTTCCCTAGTTTAGGGGAGCATTTTGGGGGTGTTATAAAATATTTTTAATTCGTTTGATTGTTTCTTCTATGTCTTCGATTACGCCTTCTGGATTTTTGAATATATCTTTGTTTTCGTATCGTAAAGTTGTTATGCCTTGCGCTGAAAGATATTTTTCTCGTTCTTCGTCATACATACTCCCAGCAAAGGTGAAATGTGGTGCTCCATCTAATTCTATTGCTAACTTAATTTCAGGGCAATAAAAATCGATAACAAAATTTCCTACACTGAATTGTCGCCTAAATTTCATGCCTAACACTTGTCTGTTTTTTAACATTAACCACATGGTTGCTTCGGCTGATGTTCCGTGATTGCGGAGTTCTTTGCGTTGTGCGACTTGGTCATGTAGGTTGTGTGTGCGGTTGTTTGGCATGGGGGGTAATGAACTTTTTATTTTTACAATTTTGCATACTCCTCTTATTTGCATACCCCTCTTATTTGCATACCCCTCAGTCCTTCGGACACTTTGACTTTGTCTTCTTCCTCCTTGCAAGGCATAATGCAAGCGAGCTTGCCTTCTGCACTTGCTTCGAGCGTCAGTTCCCCTAACTTAGGGGAGCATTTTGGGGTGTGGTATTTTAATTTGCATAAAGCAAAATCAATGCAAAGTTACGAAAAAATACGCGGGTACGCGTACATTATTTATAGCGAGATGACTGAATGGTTGTGTTTGGCGACTGAATGGAATGGAGGGGTGTTGTTGATGGGATGGGGTTTGGTTTTTTGTGGATATGGTTATTATATGTTTATCCTATGTTTATCCTATATTTATAGTATATTTATCCTATATTTATAGTATGTTGTAATTATGGTGTGGTTATGGTGGAGTTAGGGATTTTGGTTGATGAAAAAAAAGAGACGGTGTAGTGCCGTCTCTTTGATGAATGTTATGTTGATGGTTTGTTATTTAGTAATGATTTTCAAGCGTTGGTTGTCGAGGCAGATGATGTAGATGCCACGTTGGAGGGCGATGTGATGTTGGTTTTCGCCTGTTACATCTGCAGAATAGACTTGACGACCTGCCATGTCGAAGATGCGGAGTGTTTGGTGTGTGCCATTGAAATAGACAACATTGTCGGCATATAGCAATGTGGTGGTTGCTTGATCAATGTTTGTTGTGATTTCGTTTGTGCTGATAAACACTGTTTTTTCGATATATTGTGCTGCTTGATATTTGTCGTTACCTTCTTGATAAGCATAGATTGTGATGAAGCAATCGCCAGTGAATGGGTATAAATAATTGTCTTCGATCATAGCTTTTTCGGTAGAAGTAGCGTCTAATTCGTAAGTGACTTTGAGGCCTGAAGTAGAGTAGGCTGTGAGTTCGTATGGATAGTCGTAGAAATCGAGGTCGGCAAAGTTTTGTTCCCAAATGATTTCTTGTGTTTGTTTTGTTACGACAATAGTTTTTTCTATTGCTTCGGCTGCTTCATATTTGTTGTTACCTGCTTGTGTTGCAGTGATTGTGGCTTCACCTTCGGCGATGATTGAAATGATGTTGCCGTTGATTTGGACTACAGATTCGTCAGATGAAGTGTAGATAACGGTTAAGCCAGAAGTTGCTTCGGCAGTAAGTGTAATGAAGTCTTCGAGTAGTGTGACGTTGCTTAGGTCTTGTTCCCAAACAATTGTTTGTGTGAGTTTTGCGATGTTTAGTGTTTGAGTCATTTCGACTGCAGCGTATTGGTTGTTGCCTGTTTGGCGAGCTGTGATTGTAGCTTCACCAGTACCTACGATAGTCAAGATGTTGCCTTCGATAGTAGCAACGTTTGTGTTAGATGATGTATAGACTACATTCAAGCCCGAAGTTGCAGTGGCATTGAGTTCGAGAGGTTGGCTTTCGAGAGTCAATGAGCTGAGGTCTTGTGCCCAATCGATGGTTTGGGTGAAGTGGGCAATGTTGATTGATTTAACGACAGACGCACTGTTGTAAGTCTCATTGCCTGGTTGTTGTGCTGTGATATTTGCTTCGCCTGCACCTATGATAGTGATAGTATTGCCTTCGATAGTAGCAACTGCAGCGTTGTCGATTGTGTATGTGATTTCGAGGTTGGCATCGGATGTGGCAGTGAGAGTAACGACATCGTTGATTGCAAGAGCCGAGAGGTCGTCGTTCCAAGTGATGGTTTGTGCGGTGCGACCAAATGTGAATGTTTTTTCTACCGAGATAGGGTGGTAGGTGTTGTTGCCGGCTTGAGTTGCAGTAATTTTTACAGAGCCTTCGCCATTGATAGTGATTGTAGTGCCATTGATAGATGCAACAGCTGCATTGTCAGACGAATATGTGATTTCGAGACCACTTGAGGCTGTGGCATTGAGAGTTTCGGTGGCACCAATCAATAGGTGAGAGAGGTCTTGATTCCAAGTGATAGTTTGATTGAGTTTAGCAATGCTGAGAGTTTTAGATACTTCGGTAGCAGCATTGTAGTTGTTGTTGCCGCTTTGACGAGCTGTGATTGTGGCTTCGCCTACGCCAATAATAGTTAGGGTATTGCCAGCAATTGTAGCGACAGCTTCGTTAGAAGAGATAAATTCTACTGTTTCGCCTGATGTAGTAGATGCGTTTAATTCTACTGTGCTACCAATTGTGAGGTCAGTGGCAAACTCTTGATTCCAAGTGATTGTTTGGTTGAGTTTGGCAATAGTAATTGTTTTTTCTACCGCAGTGGCAGGTTCGTAGTTGAGGTTACCGTCTTGTTTTGCTGTGATTGTTACTACACCAGCACCAACTACTACGAGTTTGTTGTTTTCGATGCGTGCTATATTTTCGTCAGATGAAGTGTAATATACAGGGAGACCAGAAGAGGCAGTTGCACCAAGTTCGTATGTGCCACCTAATGCAGGGTTGAGAGCTACGAGGTCTTGCGCCCAAGTGATGAATTGAGGAGTTTTGATAGCAGTGGCTGTAATAGGAATAACAGTCATTTTTTTTGTGTTTGCGCCTTCGCCTCTGTATATAACTAAATTGGCAGAATAGTTGCCCGATTTTTCAGGGTTGAAAATAGTTTTAACGGTAGATGTGCCATATTCGCCACAAGAGCCACCAAAGATGTAGGTGTTTTGGTCAACAGAAAAGACCCCAGCTGAGTCGTTTTCGATAGTAGCCCACATCATGTCAGGTTGATTTTGCCAATAGAAAACGACCTCGGCTACGCCAGTTTTTCCAACTTCGCTACCAGCAAAATTTATATTTTCGGTTGTTGTTTCGAGATAAGATGCTTGAGTTACAAAGATGTTTGAAAGGCGGATACGGAAGTTGCCTTGAACGAAGAAAGTTAAAGCAGTGACATCTTTATTCAATTGTAAGTCTTTCACTTCGCCAAATCCACCATCGTATATGGTTCTACCATTTTGGTCGGTAACTTTCACCTCGCGTGAAACAGCAGCATCGGTACAGTCAGTTATAAAAGATAATTTATCTCCTCTTGTGGCAAGTTGGTGAGTGACTCTAAAACTTTGAGTAGAGAATCCACATAAAACATCACAGCCTTCTTCTCTTGCCTCGGTAACTACGAGGGCATAGCTATTGTTGCATTCGTCAGAAACTTCGCGCACAATAACTGTTTTTTTGAGGAATGTAGCAGCGTATGTTTCGTCACCACGTTGATGAGCGATGATAGATGTTTGACCTTTGCCAACGATGTGGAGTACTCCGTCAGTGATTGTAACAACGCTTTCGCCACCTTCGGCAACAGAATATTCGATGAGGTTGCCATTTTCGAAGCCTGTTTCTTTGTCGGCAGCTTTTGCATTAAGAGTGATGTCGGCGTCGCCTACTTTGAGTAGATAGAAATCTTGCTTCCAAACAATGTTTTGGATAGTTTTTTGAGTAGCTTCGAATTCGAGAGTTGATTCTGCTGCTTGATATTCATCGTTTTCGGCTACTTGTGCTGTGATAGTTGCAACACCTTCTGTAAGGGCGACGAGTTTGTTGTTTTCTACTTTTATTATTGTAGGGTCGCTTGATGTAAATGTAATATCTCCATTCGATGTTGCTGTAACATTGTCAAGAGAAACGCTTTCTTCTATAGCTATTTGTGTGTTTATGCCATTCCAATTGATTGTATTAGATTTTTTGACACAAGTAGCTATGATTGTGATAGTAATAGAATTTTGGTTGCCTTCGTCTTTGATGGTTACATTTGTGCTTTCAGTCCCAGCACTAATTGCTCTGTAAACTACTTGGAAGTTTTTAGTGTTTTCGTCAAGTTTTTCTAAAGTATTTCCCTCGCAAAGAGTTATTTTTGTGTCTTTGCCATTGATTAGGAAGTTAGGGTTATCGGTAGTAACAGTTAAATTGCCACTTGTCAAGAAAGATTTGAAGTCTATTTCGATAGATTTTGTTTCTCCAATCAAAACTTCGCCCAAATCGTTGTGCATTAGGTTGTTTAATCTAAGGTGTGGTGCTATGGTGAAGATAGGTTCTAATACTCTGACAACATTAGTACCATTATCTTTAAGAAAAGCGATAGCTGTTGCGTTTGGATCTATTGCACCTTGTGCTGAAATTGTTTTTGTTCCCGCACCTGCCGTCCATTTTTCTGTTTGGAATTGATCACTCCATACTCCGTTAACAAACTTATCAACGCCAATTATATTGTTATAAGATACATAACATTGACCTTTGAAAGTTAAGTAATTACATGGATAAGGTAAATTAACATTTAAATTCTTTTTTGTTGTAGCGTTACCAATTTCAATAGTAGAGTTATATCCCTCATAAGAAATTGTGTAGGGATAAGTGTCAGAAATAAATTTATTTGCTGTTTTTTCGGTCTGCGCTGAAGCGGCAAGAGAAGATATTGCAGTTGCAATCAAAATAAAAACTTTTAGTAGATTTAGTTTTTTCATTGTTCTATTGTTTTTTGATTAATATTCTTGTTTTGATTGAATTTGATGCTTGGGGAAGCAAAAAATTCGGTGCAAATTTACAAAAAATAAATAAGGTGGAATATAATTGTTATTTAGCTGATTACTGAATGGTATGTTTAGTTGACTGAATAACAAAAAAAGCCTATGTTTTTTATATTTTTATCACAATTTATAATTAAATCCCAAAGAAATCAATTCATAGAACTGTAATTTTGGTTTCCCACCATCGGCAGGTATTGTAGTTGAATCATATCGTGGATAAATTGAAACCTTAGTTGATAGAAATCTATTTATCTTGAAATTACCTATTATTTCACATCCTACCTCAATACCTTTGATTTTACCAACATAGTTGCCGAAGAACGAAAAATGCACCTCCATGCCAATAGACTCGTTGAAGTCGTAGTTAAAATCTGTTCTTACGAGCGCACCTAATTGATTCGATAAGCGTGTGCCATCGGTAATACCTACTTGATGTGCAATATTTTCCTCCAACAAGACCCCTTCCTTGCGACTCATATCAGCTACATAAACCCACTTATAGGATAGTGGCGACAAAAATACAGATACAATGCTCTTATATTTATAATCCATACCAGCAGACAAATTCATACGGATTGGAGAAAATGGCCCTGATGTGCGAATGTATGTATTGGATTTATAGGTATTAAATAGGGAAGTCTGTATGTCCCATTCTGCTGTATAAAAGAAATTCTTAAACGCTTTGTAGCCTAATTTCGAATTCAAGCGAAGCAAATCTTCATTCACACGTAGCCAACGTAAAGAATCACTTGCCATACCATAAAGACCTAATTTCCACTCAGCCTTATTTTCCCATTGCAACCCTTTGCGATTGTCGTAATTGAAATAACCCATCGCATACGTGGTCACTGCCATATTACTCTCACCACCCTTATACCAATTCGGTGAAATGTAATTTTGTGACGCATGTACTTGGAATTTAGCACCTTTAGTCCACATTGACCCTTTGGGTAAATCTATCTTCAATTGCGAAGTTTTACCTCGATTGAGCGTATCCAAATTTAATAATAATTTTTTCTTATCGGCATGCGTTATACGCGAAGTTTGTAATTCGCCTATCGATGGCAAATCGCTTTTATGATAAGTATAAAGTTCTGGTGCTGTAGCACGTATATAATCTTTCACCCCCTTACGCACTTCAACCACCATACTATCATCACTCCATGTTCCATATTCCTTACTACCTTCTCCTTGCTCTTTACTACTTAATACCCAATCCAAAAATAAAGGATTTACTTTAGTTGAGAGTTGAGAGTTGATAGTTGAGAGAGCAGAATCCACTTCGACTAATAGAGAGTCAGGAGTGTTGAAAGTTGAGAGTTGAACATTGAGCGTCGAGAGTTGAAAATTAGACGAATCCCCTCGGTCTTTGACCACTTCCCCTAAAGCAGGAGAAGAATATAGCGCACTTGTAGAATCAGCAGGATTCATAGCAGAGTCAGAACTTTCGCTCTTAACACCTGATTCCTCGCTTCTCTTTTTAAAGCTCTTCATCACATTCAGTATCAGCTCATTCTTTTCTCTTTTTCGAGCTTCCTCTCCCTCTTTCGATAAACTAACAAAATCTTTTTTCTCAACACTATCCTTTGCTACATCCACCGACAAACTATCATCTGTAATCTGTAATTCGTTATCTGTTATCTGTGCATACTCCTCAAGCCATGCCTCAAACTCGGCATCAGCTAACTCTATCGTATCAGTTGCAAGAGAATCCACATGCTGCAATACAACACTATCATTCTTGATGCTATCCAATACAATAGCTTGAGACGCAAAACATTGCGCCCCAAGAAAAAATAAAAATATGAATAATATATATTTATTCCTCAACATCATATTTTTGGAACAAGAAATCGTTGTAAGGGAATCGTTTAACATGAATTTCCTTAACTCTTTCGTATAATAACGCTTTTAACTCATCAATATTGTCCTTCTGACGCGCTGATACAAACACACAATCAGCCCCCATATTTGCCATCCAAGTCTTTTTCAAGTCATCAAGACTATAGTTTTCGCGTTTCATTGGTGATAGGTCATCTTCTTCCTTAGGTACATACGAGAATGCATCTATCTTATTGAACACCAAAATCGTTGGTTTCTTCTCTTTGCATACATCAAGCAATGTTTTATTCACCACCTCATAGTGCTCCTCAAAGTTTGGATGCGAAATATCCAAAATATGCACCAAAAGGTCAGCCTCACGCACCTCGTCAAGTGTACTTTTGAACGACTCAATCAAATGGTGTGGCAACTTACGAATAAACCCTACCGTGTCGGTCATAAGGAACGGAAGGTTGTCGATAATCACCTTACGCACAGTGGTATCGAGTGTTGCAAATAATTTATTCTCAGCAAAAACATCGCTCTTTGACAAGAGATTCATCATCGTAGATTTGCCCACATTGGTGTAACCCACCAATGCCACGCGAACCATCTTACCGCGATTCTGGCGTTGTGTAGTCATCTGCTTATCAATTGCCACAAGGTGCTTTTTGAGCAATGATATCTTGTCGAGGATAATACGACGGTCAGTCTCAATTTGTGTTTCACCTGGACCACGCATACCGATACCACCGCGTTGACGTTCCAAGTGAGTCCACATACGAGTCAATCGTGGTAGGAGATATTGATATTGAGCCAATTCTACTTGAGTTTTAGCGTATGCTGTTTGAGCTCGTTTAGCAAAAATATCAAGAATGAGATTTGTACGGTCAAGAATCTTTATCTGCAATTCACGCTCAATATTACGCAACTGCACAGGCGAGAGTTCATCATCGAAAATCACCATACCGATAGGTTCTTCACTCTCCTCACGCTCTTTGATAAATTCGCGTATCTCCATCAACTTACCCTCACCCACAAATGTGCGAGAGTTAGGATAATCCATTTTTTGAAAAAATGTCTTCACCACATGAGCACCAGCTGTGTCAGCTAAAAACGCCAATTCATCGATATACTCACGTGACTTTGCCTCTTTTTGTTGAGGCGTAATCAACCCCACCAATACTGCATTCTCACAATAAATTTCTGTTACTTCTATTGCCATATTTTTAAAATTTGAAATTTGAAATTTGAAAGTTGAAATTAAAAGTTACATCGAAATAACTTTCACATTTCACATTTCACATTTCAAATTAAAACTACATTTCCATTTTCAACATTAAATATTTTCACTTCGCTATCGACCTGTGCCATCAATTGGTCGGTATGATTACGATTGGTATCGGTAATAAACACTTGCCCAAATTCATCCGACGCCACTAAATCTACTATATTCTTCACGCGCTGAGCATCTAATCTATCGAATATATCGTCCAACAACAATAGTGGCGACACTTGTGTAACTCGTTTAAGATAAACATATTGTGCCAATTTAAGAGCAACAAGATATGTCTTATTCTGCCCCTGCGAGCCAGTGCGCTTGATCGGATACCCATCAAGCAACATATCCAAATCATCCTTATGCGAACCGCGAGTAGAGTAGCCAATTGCATGGTCGCGCACACGACATTCTGCCAACAATGGAGCCAAATTGCCCTGCTCTGAATGCGACTTATAGTGCAACTCAACCCTTTCACAATCGCCAGCTATAGCACAATAAAATCGCTCAAACACAGGCGTGAAACCTTCTATAAACTCCTTGCGACGAGCATAAATATACTCCGCTTCGGCTGCCATCTGCATCTCATAAATCTCGAGCATTGCCGCCTCGGGCATATTGTCTTGTTTCAATAGTGTGTTCCGACTCTGCAATGCCTGATTATATCGCATCAGCGATATCAAATATGGCTTATCGTATTGCGAGATAACCACATCCATAAACCTACGTCGCTCATCACTTCCCTCATCAATCAAATACTGGTCCGATGGCGAAATCAACACCGCTGGTATCAATCCAATGTGGTCAGCCATTCGCTGATAGTCCTTTTTATTGCGCTTAAATTGCTTCTTCACTCTGCGCTTCACCGCCGCCGAAATCACCTCATCTTGCCCCGCCAATTCATACTCGCCCTGAAGCATAAAAAACTCTTCATCATGATGAATCAACTGAGAATCAACAGCATTCAAATGGCTTTTTGTGAACGAAAGATAATATATCGCATCCAACACATTGGTTTTGCCCATACCGTTAGACCCCAAAAAACAATTGAATTTTGGAGACAACCACAAATCGCACTCACGCAAATTGCGATAATTCAAACCAGTCAGATGTTTTAGATACATATATTTTTCAGCAATTCTATTGTGTCATTACCCAATTGAGTTTTGCGCTCAATATGTTGCAAACATTCTTTCACAAATGGGTTTTCTTCAAAACTGCCACGCACAGATTCAAAATCTCTCATTTTCACCGACTCATCACCATCAACACCAAAACCAGTTTTGGAATTAAGGTCAAACTCTTTTTTAGCATCATTATAAAGCATTTTGTCAAGCGTAACAACCGCCTTTTTCCATGCTTCTATTATATCAATCAAATCCTCTATCTCAACTTCTTCAAGTTTTTTATCTAAATGGCGCAATAATTTATCGTATGCCCAAGTCCACTCATAATCATAATAATTCTTGTGCATAACAGCAAATTTTTGCTCAATTTCTTTTAAAGTTAGGTTGCTTGCAGCTATATTTTTCACTAAACCATCAATTTCGCTTTGAGGAGCAATAAGTCCAGATACATCAAGCCACTCTCCGCTACCAATAGTATATGTAGGCAGAAGTTTATCACGCAAATCTTGAATTGTTTTTATCGGTTCTTTTCCAATACGCGAAATAAGAGAGTTACCTAAAAATTTAGTTATTGCCATTTCGTACAATTCAACTCCACGCACCAAACTTGAATTCTTTATTCTACAATTTTGATAAGAATAAACCTCATTATTTGCCCCTGCCATTTGTTGTATGCCTCGGAGCAAATCTATAGCTCGATACATTTTTTGTATTGTATAAGGACTCAATAAGTTGAAGTTTATCTGGTCAATCTTTACTAAATCTTTTCGGTTATCGCGCTTAGGCCATTTTTGTGCATCACGGACTGTACCAACTGAACGTAAATTCACTCCTGGTACAAGATAACTCTCCGCTACATTTTCTATCAGGTACGAGAAAGGCAATTCGCTTGTATCAGAATGTTTTGTGTGACGCCCCATTACCAAAGTAAATGCCCCAATACGCGCAGGCCATAATATATAAGAATCACTTGTTGTCTTTGAACCACGTTCTGCCATTCCTTGATGGATTGGTCCCAATTTATACATGTGGTTGCTTTGGTTAGAACCTGACCCTGCATTTAGAAACGAATACATACCAGCAATTAAAAGGCTTGATTTATGGTGCGATACTGTATATGGTCCTGCAAATATAGCTGTTGCCTCGCCATGAAAACCTTGACAGTTAGAGAAAAATAGCGAATCTAATGCTGAATAATGTTTGCCCATTACTGTGCCTTGTCCAATAAAGCAGCGGCTCACCAATGTAGAATCAGTAATATCAACACCAGAGCATAGTATAAAATCATTACACTTCACGCCCGAACCAATATGGACAGGAGCGCAACAATTGGAGTTTATCGAACCATTCTTTAATTTAGATACGCCACCCAACGTTGCACAATCGCCTATACGTACATTCTTAATTGTTCCACAATTTACAATGCGTACATTATTGCCTATTTTCCCAACTTCACTCTTTTGTTTTTCTACATAGTCTGATATTAATCGCTCTAATTCAGTAATTAATTCTCGTTCATGACGATATAATGTTAATATATATGCCAAATGAGCTGAAAGATTATCGTAAATAGGCACTTCGCGACCACCTGTTTCATTCATTACAGGCACTCGTACTCCGTTGCCAAACGAAGTTTCGCCATCAACAACTATTAGATTAGTATTTTCAATGAACACATTATCCCCAATCTCGTAATTGGCTATATAATTATGTATTCTATCAATATAGCAATCATCTCCAACTGTAACATTATGCAAACGAGCATGATATATCCCTGAATGCACTTCAAAGCCTCCGGCTTGAGTAAATGAACGCTCAAATCGACCTAAGCGAACTTTGCCTGAAAATGTAACATGTTGTACATATTCAGGCATAAAACCCTCAACGACTTCAATCTTAGTCCAATCCGTAGCCGTACAACCTTGTTTTATTAATTGTGTTTGTTCTTCAATAGTTAATTGCCTATATTTCATGAAAATTTATGAATAATTTATGATAATTTACGTTCAAAAAACATATCTTACTGTCAAAAATCAACCACGAATCAATGCTATCACCTCTTCCACGCTCAACAATTGTTGCTCGCCCGAAGCCATATTTTTCAACATCACTTTGCCTGCTTCGATTTCTGAATCGCCTACAATTGCTACGTATGGAATCTGATTGTTATCGGCGTATGTCATCTGTTTCTTCATCTTCGCAATTTCAGGATAAATCTCAGCTGCAATGCCTGCACGACGCACTTGGCGCACCAACGGACGGCAATAATCCAACCCTTTTTGGTCGAATGCCAAGAATATCACTTGTGTGCCCGATGTAGCCTCTTTAGGGAATTTATCGAGCATTGTCAACACGTCATAGATACGATCAGCTCCAAACGAGAAGCCTACGCCCGACACTCCTGGCAATCCGAAGATGCCTGTCAAGTTATCATAGCGTCCACCGCCCGAAATTGACCCCATCTCTACGCCTAATGCCTTCACTTCCAATATTGCACCTGTATAGTAGTTCAAACCACGAGCCAAAGTCAAATCCAACTCTACTTCGCATTTCACGTCGCTCTCAGCCACATAACGAAGCACCTCTTCCAATTCGTCAAGACCCTTTTGTGCAGTAGCACTCTCTGCCAACACTTCACGCAAACGAGCCACTTTTTCTTCGTTCGAACCCTCAAGCAAAAGCACTGGTTTCAACTTCTCTACCGCTTCAGCAGGGATGCCTTTTGCCATCATCTCTTCGTTCACTTTGTCAAGACCAATTTTGTCCATCTTGTCGATAGCCACAGTGATGTCGATGATGCGGTCTGCCTCGCCAATCCATTCTGCAATACCAGCCAACACTTTACGGTTGTTCAATTTAATAACCACATCGATACCGAATTTTTGGAATGCTTGGTCAATCATCTCAATCATTTCAGCCTCATACACAAGCGAGTCTGAGCCTACTACGTCGGCATCGCATTGGAAAAACTCGCGATAACGACCCTTTTGTGGACGGTCGGCGCGCCACACTGGTTGTATCTGAAAGCGTTTGAATGGGAATGTTATCTCATCGCGGTGTTGCACTACGTAACGTGCAAATGGCACTGTCAAGTCATAGCGCAAACCCTTCTCACTCACTTTATTAGTAAGTTTGATACTATTTTTAGCCAACAACTCTTCGTCCGACAATTTAGCTGCCCAGTCGCCCGAATTCAACACTTTAAACAACAATTTATCGCCCTCTTCGCCATATTTACCC
>JAZQRP010000256.1:0-5088 GCA_045629685.1 Candidatus Aphodosoma sp.
CCCACCGCTCTATTATAAAGATACTTATCCAAAAACTCCCCAACGATATCCACATGATATAAGAACCCATTCCACACCCTATGTTCCACAAACTCCTCCGCGCTCATCAGCTCCACGCCCCACACCGACGTATCCAAGAAGAAATCCCACTGCACAATCTCCGTCTCGTTTCCCACATTTTTCGCGCAGACGAAAGTAATTAATCTATCACTATTCAGATATGTCACAATACGCCACCCCTCTTGGCAGAGGCACTCCACCAACTCTCGTTTAATCTCACGAAAGCATCGTTTCGAGATAATGATGTCAATATCACGACTACTATTATCGTCTGGCAGTCCTTGATAATTCCTCAGCACCGCATACTCCGCCCTCTCATTCAAGAGTCCAAACACCAAAGATATATGACGAGATGTATCCATATTTTCAATCTATCCAAAATTTTTCAACTAACATAACAAAATCTTCCTTTGTCAAATTTTGTATGCCAACTTTACAAATCAACCCATGCTCTTCTGTTCCCAAACGAATCACTCGCTTTCTCTCTTTTCCATCTATAGTTACATACAAATGAAAATTACCTTTATAAATTTGCTCTACTCGTGGATTTTCAACCATCTTTTTTCCAACTTTAAATCGTATTATATCAATATTCCCAGCGTCCAAACCCCATTCATTCAAATTATTAGACAAACACAATTCCACTCTATTTATCCACTCATCCTTAACATTATACTCCATTGCTATTTTACGAAAAGCCTTCACTGCCGAAACAACCTTATTTATTATTCTATAAGGTCGACGGATCGCATTATCACGAGCAAAATCCAGTATATCAGACTTCGTTATATTTTGCAACTTTCCACGAATCATCAAACAACGTTCCATTTGAGGCAAAAAACCACCTCTATTAAAGATAAACGTCATATCATAGGCAGGAGCGACTCTCCACTCGCCATTTTGATTCATTATAAAAGAAAAATTCTTATTATGATCATCTGTGTTATTTGCCAACACATTAAAAACCATACGTCTAAAAATCTCCTCACACACACTCTCTCCAAGATTCATTTTCCGACAAACCGCAATCAGTTTTTCATAACTATCGGCTTCTGGACATAGCGCCGCCAAAGTTTGAACATGCAATTTCTGACCATTCTTCCTATCAAACCTCTTCGTCAAAAAATGAGCATTCCCAGCAACATCAAATAACTGCGAATCCATAATATCAATTTCCGCCAATCTACACATCTCATAATATACCATCTCCAATTCAGCAGAAGAACGCTCCGCATCTCCAAATTTCAAGATATAATAATCATACCCCTCCAAATCAGTTATCTGCCCCGAACGTATCTCTTTCGTTTCGCAATTAATAGCAATTATAGCCTTTGGCTGACGACCACCAACAGAAGTACCAACCGCAATCAACGAATGTAGCGTCAACTCCTCCTCAGGTTCAATTACCGCTTTCTCTCGCTCAACAAATATTCGCTGAGCTAAATCCACCAACGCCTTTATTTCTATCTGCGCATCAGCATAACCTCTATCTATAGATGGTTCAAACTCCAAAGCACCCATAGCACGTTTACCGATAAAAGCAAGTTTCTCCAAAGGCGTTATATCACCATTCGCTATTCTATTTTGTGTACGCCAACATTCAAACAATTGATTACCCCAATCATCAGGCAACGAATCGGCCAAAAAAGAGGGCAATTTTTGATATTTAGCATTCTCTTCCCCATATATTGGCATCCTACTTCGAATATCCGATACTGGAGCTACCAATGGAGCCACATTCAATCCTTTAGTCAAAAACGTAGGACTATAAATAAAATATGATCTTTTTCGTTGTCTATCCCACATCAAAGCCCCCATCTCTTCACCCCACAATTTAATTTTTAAAGCCCCTTTCATAACTCTTCTTTTTTATGACGAATACGTTGAATTTTTTTCTCCTTTTTATACAAATATGGCGATTCTGGCAATTCAGGCAACAACTCATCCAACATATATATTTGCCCAATACTCTTTAACAGCAAAATAAAAGTTCCCAACGAGATATTACTAGCCACACCCGTTTCAAACTTATGAATCGTAGCAACACTAAGACCTGTATGTTCAGCAACATCCTTCTGTGTCAAATTCGCACGTAACCTATACTCCTTAAAGCGAGCTCCTAAAATACGCACCAATTCTGGTGCCGAATATTCAAAATAATCCATATCCACCTATTTTTTGCTTTAATTAAACTATATTTATATTTAACCCTATTTAATGAACTTAAATATAAACATAATTACACTTATTTCACATGCAAAGTTACAATAAAACAACGAATTACACAAGTTATTCCGCAACTTTTCGCTATTTTATTCCGCAATTTTCCGCTATTTCATTCCGCAACTTTTCGTTTTGCTCCTTTCCCTCACGCCTAATATATTATTTTTAAACAATATTATTTTTCAACTTTCAAATTTCAACTTTCAATTCTTGCGATAAGCGAGAGCAATAGAGTTTACTCTAATTGCCGAGCAAAGCAAGAACCAAAGGTCTTTGAGTCTTTAGACGATAAAATCTTGAGCGAACCAACGGTCTTGAGCCGAATGGCGAAAAATGCGAAAAACTCTCAACTTATATCGTCTTTCTGTTTAAAAATCAAACTATTCATAAAACCTGTCTTTTAGGTCGACATTTTGTGAAACAAAATAAGACCATTATGTCAAAAAAGAAAAATATAGTTTTATGTCTTTCTGTCTAAAAAACAACGAGCAAAGCGTGTCCTGTTGACTATTATCTGTTATCTGGATATTTTTACGATTAGCGAGGGCAGAAGGAGCTTGCTCATTATGCCGAGCGGAGTAAAAATCACGAACAAAGTGAGTAATCTGTAATCTAATAGAATCATATTTCGCAGGATAAGCCGCCCCCACCGCACGATTATAAAGATACTTATCCAAAAACTCCCCAACAACATCTACATGCCACAAAAATCCATTCCACACCCTATGTTCCACAAACTCCTCCGCGCTCATCAACTCCACGCCCCACACCGACGTATTCACAAAAAAATCCCACTGCACAATCTCCGTCTCGTTTACCACATTTTTTGCGCACACAAAGGTTATCAACCTATCGCTATTCAGGTAAGTAACAATGCGCCACCCCTCTTGGCAGAGCGTCTCCACCAACTCCCTCTTAATCGAGCGAAAGCCACAGCGCGTAATGATAATATCAATATCGCGACTCTCATTCCTCTCCGGCAACCCCTCATAATTCCTCAGCACCGCATACTCCGCCCTCTCATTCAAGAACCCCAAAACTCTAACAATATGATTTTTCAGTGACATTATTATAAAAAATTTACGTTCAAACTAAAAAATGACCAAAATAACGAAATTATAGCCGAATTATAGCCGAATTATAGCCGAAAATACACAACAAAATCCTATTTAACAACAACATACACAAACACCCTCTAAATTATAACCGAATTATAACCCAAATTGAATTAAACCAAATTCTGTTATTTTCCAAATTCTACCATTGACAATTATCAATTTTTTTTGAGCCATTTTAGCAAGCAAACGACCTAAAAATCTTTTTTTAGAATCATTAGAAATAGAAACTGGAAGACTTTTGTGTAAAGCATCAAACACATCCGACAATTTAAAGCCATCATCAAGATCATCAATTGTTGCATTAGGCACAAGCTGAGCTGTCCAATCAGGCACAGGAGGTTGTTGACGAATAACATCTTGCTTCGCTTGATTAAGTGGTTTCAAACTTTCACCATCCCGACCATAAGCAACCCCCTTCCATCGCATCACAATATTACGAGGAGACGCTGGGACTTGAAACATTAATACACGCTTACCATCTATTTCTATCGAAACAATTTCTCTAAAAATAAGATTATCGCTAGTATGTTGAGACATATCATTTTTAAGTTTATTCAAAGCTATTTCACTATCTTTGAAAGTTGTCCCAACAATCTGATGTTTCTTATCCCATACACCAAACACAATCCAGCCACACTCTCTGTCTCTAATATTAGCCTCATTACTAAGCGCAGAAAAATATTTACCCAACTCATCAATATCAAAATTATTTTCTGCTTTCTTAAATTCTACAATCTCATTTTCCGAATGCTCCCACAAACGATAAAAAATATCTTTATACTTATCCATATAACTATATTTTAATACTAAATTATATTTAAATTCAAGGTTAACCAACGGTCTTGAGCCGAATGGCGAAAAATGCGAAAAACTCTCAACTTATATCGTCTTTCTGTCTAAAAATCAAACTATTCAAAAAACCTGTCTTTTAGGTCGAGATTTTGCATAGCAAAAGCAAGACCATTATGTCATGAAAAAATATATATCTTTATGTCTTTCTGTCTAAAAATCAACGAGCAAAGCGAAAAACTTTCAACTTTCAAATTTCAACTTTCAACTTATATCGTCTTTCTGTCTAAAAACCAACGAGCAAAGCGAGTAAAAAATCTATGCAATCTGTGGGAGATTAAATAAATTTCAGTGAGAGATAAATCTCCTATAAATGGTAAAAACAAACACATACATCCTCATCGAGAGAATCGATATCCACCTACCCCACCACGAATCCTCACTTTTTCCTTCACTCTCTATCATCAAGTCCATCCCGTATAGCTTCTAACATAGCATAACCATTCTTTTCATCTGGCTCTAGATATCCTCCTTCTGCCCATTCATTCCAAGCAAAAACAAAAATCATATCTGTATCATAATATGCCTTTGTCTTATCAACCAATTGAGCAAAATATTGCTTAAATTTTTGTGGAGTTGCATTTACGAATGCCCAACCACGCTCTTTGTGTCGTGGTGTATTATCCCAATCTGTAACAGCACAAGGAATCATCTTAACCCCATCTTTTTTTATAGGTCGCATCTGCAATATTTTATTCCACATATCATCATAATCCGATTTTCCAACACTCTTTGGCTTCTCAATAAAGTTTACACTTCTCTTTATTCTCAACAATCTTTTTATCTCACGAGAATATTTCATCAACTTAGGAAATACTCCTTTCGATTTTCTATTAAA
>JAZQRP010000257.1:0-1525 GCA_045629685.1 Candidatus Aphodosoma sp.
GAAGGCAGTATGATTAAGGGAGTTGCCAATCACTACAAGCAGTTCGGCACCACGCGTACCATATATTATAGTGTAGAGAAGTACTACAAATGGTATTTCTGGTTCGCCAACGTCTATAACTGGCTCAGAGAAAGGAGAATGTAATAAGGAATTAACATTTTCTCTCTATATTCAAAGAGAGATCATATCTTTTCACTAATAGAAGCATCCACACTAATTGAATCACTAATGCTATCGTAGTACCAATAGAATAAGCAGCAATAGCCAACACAAAATCATCTGCGATAACACCCACCACAAGACCTAATACTCGACATATTGCTAATAAAATTTCAAAACACAATCCCCATTTTTGTTTCATAAACACATCAAACAAATAGTTGATGCTACAAGATAGGAAGGAAACATATAACCATGGCAACATCCAACAGATAAGTCTTCCTGACATGTACCACTCTGCTCCGAACAACCAACTGGTCAATTCTGGCAAAATAAAACTTAAACCAATAAACAACGGAATTATCACACAGGAGCTACCTAATAAAAACCGCTTAAATATAATTCCAATAGGTTTAGATTGATGGACAAGCGTCATGGTTTGTTGGTACAAAACTTGATAGACAGCACGTGTAATTGTACCAACTGGTGTATACCCCAACAGTAGAGCCAAACTATACAATCCCACCAATTTTGCACCAAAAAAAGGAGTCAACAACAAGATTGGCATTTGTCCTGCTAACATATTTACAAAACTACGCGGCAAAACAAACACTGGGAAATTCTTATATTCCTTCGCTTTGGCACATACATCTTGCCATGATACTGAGCCATCAACAGTTTGTTGCCACACATTTGCCTTCCCTCGCAATCGACAAACGCTCAGAAACAACGAAACCAACGGAGCAAAAACTACAGAATAAATCATCCCCCCTTGCAGAACACCTGCATATCCTAACCCGATTTTTCCACTGGCAGATAATACACTTTGAGAGATTTGATATCCACTAATCCGGCCATATTCCGTACTACGAATATACCAATAATTCAACAGGTTCCATGCTCCCATAACAAAAACATATATCGGCATCATCCAATAATAGGATGCCAATAAGGGAGATTTGAGCAATTTACTTATAGGATCAGCAAAAAACACACTTATTCCAATCAACAAACTAACAAATAGCAAACAACCTAATCCTACATAAAGAACCGAAACTGCGTCTTTTTGATTCTTAGGCAATACTATCGCATAATAATACTCAGCTGTTGATAAAATGGTGAGCACCCCACCTATACTCAAAAACAAATTTAGCAGACCAAAGTCCTCGGGCGCGTATATGCGCGTTAAAATAGGATATACTAATAACCCTATGACTTGCGCCACCACATTCGCAGATAGCAATTTCGTAAAATTGCGTACACCAGATGATTGAATCAAATTACGTATATCCATTTCGACTGCAAAAGTACTACTTTTATCCCAAAATCGCAACTATTTTATGAAAAAATTGTAAAAAATACGAGA
>JAZQRP010000258.1:0-5789 GCA_045629685.1 Candidatus Aphodosoma sp.
ACACGAGCTTTCGAACCTGCCAAAGGCAAACTCGACCTACCTGGCGGATTTGTAGATATGAACGAAACTGCAGAAGAAGCACTCATACGTGAACTAAAAGAGGAATTAAATATTGACGTTCGCAATCCTCAATATCTCTTCTCAATACCCAACGAATACAATTTTTCAGGCATTACGGTTCATACACTCGATATATTTTTCAAAGTAGAAGTTGACGACAACATTCAAATAAAAACGGATGACGATGTAGCTTCTGCACAATTTTACAATCTAAACAACGTTAATATTGAAGAGATAGGTCTTTATTCAATCAAAAAAGCAATTAAAATATTAAAACATTAAAATATGAAATTATTCATTTCTCAACTCTCAACTCTCCTATTATGCATTATGCATTGTGCGTTATGCATCAACTTATCAGCTCAAGAATCACGTGCTAATGATAATCCAAATTACGATTTTCAACAAGGTCGCATACTCTTCGACCAAAAACAATATGCCGTAAGTTCACAATATTTCACCAATTACCTCAACCAACAAAGTGGCAAAGAGGTCTGCGAACTCTGTCAAGAAGCAGAATATTATATTGCAATCAATGCATACAAATTACGCGATAAAAATGCTACCGATATCCTCGAAGCGTACCTTGAGAAATACCCATACACACCTATGCGTAGTTACATCAACTTTTTAATCGGTCACTCATACTACGACCGTGCAAAATTTGATGACGCTATGAAATATTACAACCAGGTAAACGACTTACATCTATCAGAAGAAGATGCTGAAGAATATCTATTCACAAAAGGTTATACTCTCTTAACCCAAAAAAAATACAAAGAAGCAAGTCGTTGTTTCTACTCTCTCACTGGCTTCAACAAAAAATACAAATACGAAGCCGAGTATTATTATGCTTACTGTGAATTTAGCCAACAAAACTATACAGACGCACTTGAAACATTCATCAACATAGAAGAAAACAGCAAATTCTACGAAGCATCACAATTCCACTCACTACAAATCTATGACCGACTCCAATATCGCACTCAAGCAGTTGAACTCGGAAAAAAACTCGTAAAACAATTCCCTAAAAGCAAATATAACAGCGAAGCTTATCGCATACTCGGTGAAAATTCATATTTCCAACAAAATTGGAATGATGCAGTAGAATTTCTAAAACTCTACGCAAAAAATCAAAAACAAGTGCAACGCGCCGACATGTATATGCTTGGTATAGCTAACTACATGATAGCCAACTACCCAGACGCTATTACATATCTCGGAAAAGTTACCACCGAGCAAGATTCTCTAGCCCAAAACGCCTATATCTTTATCGGACATGCCAATCTCCAACAACACCAAGCCGATAAAGCACGCATGGCTTTCCAAAACGCCTCATTAATCGATGCGGATACTAAACTCAAAGAAGAAGCTTCTTATAACTATGCTCTTGCCACATACGAAAGCAAAGCCCCTTTTGGCGAAACAATCAAAGCTTTCGACAAATTTATCAACGAATACCCAAATTCTACTCACCTCAATTCCATCTACGAATTGATGGTTAACGTATTCCTTACCGATAAAAATTATCTTGGAGCAGTTGAAGCTATCGACAACATCAAAAATCCAAACCGCAAAATGCTCCAAGCCAAAGAACAAGCCCTATTCAATCTCGGCATTGAAGCTTTCAAAAAACGCAAATACGACAACGCTATTGAATACTTCTCAAAATCAACAGAACTATACAATGCACAATCTTTCTCTGGACAAGCATATCTTTGGTTAGGCGAAACTTATTACGCCAAAGAAAACATGCCCGCTGCACGCGAAAATATCATCAAATTCATTGGTACAAAACAAGGCAAAACAGCCGAACAACTCCAAAAAGCATATTACTTACTAGGATACACCTATTTTACTGCAAAAGACTACAACAACGCAACCATCTATTTCGACACATTCACATCAATCAAAGAAGCTGACAAATCACCAGTATATAACGACGTACTAAACCGACTTGGCGACAGCTACTTCAATAAACGCGAATTTACACAAGCTCGTAAAACATACAACAAAGTATCTCCATCATCAAAAGTAGCCGATTATGCTCAATATCAAAGCGCATTCATCCTCGGACTACAAAAACAATACGCTGCTAAAATCGAACTTCTCAACACTCTTATAACAAAATACCCACATAGCGACTACAACGATGACGCCATGTACGAAATAGGTCGCACATACGTACTTCAAGACAAACACTCAAAAGCTATCGAAGCATATAAAACACTACAAAAAGCACACCCGCAAAGCAAACTCACTCGCAAAGCCTCTCTCGAAATCGGTATGCAATACGCCAATATGAATCAAAACGACGAGGCTATCAAAGCATATAAATATGTTGTAGAAAATTATCCTTCAAGCGAAGAAACTCGCATAGCTCTCGAAGGACTACAATCACTCTACATCGATGCTAACCAAGTAGAAGAATACTTAGCTTATCGCGAATCAATCGTAGGAACAACAATTTCAACCGTTGCCAAAAGCCACGAAGATTCAATCTCTTTCATCGCTGCTGAACGCGTATATGCACGTGGCAACTACGAAGAAGCAATTCCAACATTCACAAACTACATAGTAAAATACTGTGATAGCCATACCTTTAACTGCATCACAGCACAATATTATCTTGCCGAATCTCTCTACAAAACTGCCGATTACGACAAAGCCCTTACCCACTACAACAACCTAACAAACCTCGACGGCAACGAATATGTTGAACCCGCCCTACTTCGCGCATCTTCAATCACTTACGACAAACAAGACTACGAAACAGCCAAACGCTATTTCGACCAACTTCACATCGTAGCAAGCAACAAAAACAACAAAGAAATTGCTCGTCTCGGCATTCTCCGCTGTAGCTATTTCACTAACAAATTCGAACCAACTATCACTATTGCAACCGAAATACTTGAAGACATAGCCTCTAACGACGAATATAAATACGAAGCTCACTACTGCCGAGCTAAAGCTTATATCGCAACAGGTCAAGAAACCACAGCCGTAAAAGACCTCCTCGCTATCGCCGACGACATCTCTATCGAAATGGGTGCTGAAGCAAAATATCTCTATGCCGAACACCTATACAACCAAGGTGAATACCAAAAATCTGAAGAGGTAATCATGCAATTCATCTCCGAAGGCACAACCCACCAATACTGGTTAGCCCGTTGCTTTGTACTCCTTGCCGATATCTATATCGCACAAGGCGACGACTTCATGGGCAAACAATATCTGCTCAGCCTACAAGAAAACTATTCTGCTGACGACGATATAGCATCCCTAATCACAGTACGCCTCAATGCAATATCTGCTCGCGAAGCCGAAGAAATTCTTCAATAAACACACACTCACAGTGTGTATTCCCTCTCCTTAGCCTCAAGCAAGGTACAAGCAAGGTACAAGCAAGGTGCAAGCAAGAAAACAGTCATAAAACAACCCACACTCACAATGTGTATTCTCAATAAAAAATCAAGACAAAACAATATGAAAAAAACAATAATCCTAGCCTTAATATCGCTACTAACAATTTCAAACATCGTTGCTCAAAACAACGACACAACCATCATCGACCGTAACATCAACATCGAAAAAGAATATATTCCCGAAATAGAGGAAGCTGAAGCCCAAAAATTCAACATCAAAACACAAGAACCAAACGTTCCAGAAGCCCAATTCAACTACTCAACCCATGCCTCTGACGTTCAACCACAATCCAACTTCTACCCTCTCGACCCACAAGAACAAGCAAAGCCAAAACGCCAAAGCCAAAAACAAGGCTATGCCGAATTCGGCTTTGGCTACCCTATCAATTGGTGTGCCGAACTATTCTACCCTCTCTACAACAAGAAAAACACCAATTTCGACCTACACCTCAACCACGATGGTCTATATACTAAACAAATAAAACTAATCGAAACTGATTTAGACTTAATCCTTCGCCATGCTATCGGACGCGACCATCAATTCAATTTTGGTGTCAACTACAACAACGATTTCTACAACTACTACGGCGAAGCTCCAATACAAGAAGATTCAATACAAACTCTCCACCGTATCAATCTTCTCTTTGGCATGCAATCAACCGACCGCATCAACGGTTGGGGCTATCGTACCAACCTCCACTACAACGGAATGTTCTTTCACAATATGCCAGCCAGCGAACATCGCATCATCCTCGATGGCGAAATCAGCAAAATCCTCGGCAAAAAACCACTCAATATAGGCATATTCGCTGATATAAATATACTTAAACAACTCCTCCCCTTAGCAAAGGGAGGTGCCCAAGGGACGGAGGGGTATGTAGATTCTCAATTCAACACTACTGCCGTCATCGGACTTCTCCCATCATACGACATCGTACTCGACAACCTCCACTTCCACCTCGGAGCAAAAGCCTATTTCTCTATAAATAAAGGTCGTATCTTCAACGCAATGCCCGACGTAACAATCAATTACAATGGAGGCAAAATATTCTCAATCTATGCAGGTATAACAGGCGATTATCAAATACACACCCTTTCATCAACCCTCCAACACTGCCGTTATTTCGATTACACTAGTGCTGGTTTAGCACTAAACACCTACACCCCTGCCGACTTCTTTGCAGGTTTCCGCCTAAAACCATACCTCGAAGGACTAATGGTCGATGCACACATCAACTACCGTTTCGTTTACGATGACTACTTTATCCACAACATAATTGACTCCGTATCTAACAACTACAAAAACATATTCACAGCCAACTTCTCTAACACCCAAATTCTCTCAACAGGCGCACGCATCAATTACAACCATCAAAACAAATATGTAGCCCATGCAGGCTTCAAATACAACTACTATACAGTAGCCGATTCCACTATGACAATGCTCAACCGCCCAATATGGGAAATCGAAGTAGGCACCGAAATGACACCAATCAACGGACTCGCAATCAACGCCGACTTCTACACTGGCTTAGGCTATAAAGCAATGCTACCAACAGGCGTAGTTGACCTACCAAACCACTTCGACCTCAACCTCGGCGCAGCCTATACCTTCCACGAACAATGCACCGTATTCGCACGCTTCAACAACATCATCAACTCAAAATACCAATATTTTTACGGCTACGACAACATAGGCTTCAACTGCCTATTCGGCATAAAAATAACATTCTAAAAAACACTTTCAACTTAATAATAAAAAAGTTACAAAAAACTTTGGCTAATCAAAATAATTTTTGTAACTTTGCACCCGAATTCGCACAGAGGTCTCTAAGCAGTTCTACCAACAGGTTGTTGGCACCCTCACCTCCCCGTCTAACTAATTAAAACACATTAAATTAAATGTACGCAATTGTAGAAGTCCTTGGACAACAATTCAAGGTAGAAGCAGGACGTAGAGTTTACGTTCATCGTATGGAAACTGCAGAACGCGGTTCACAAATCGAACTCGACAAAGTATTATTAATTGACAACGAAGGCAACATCACTGTAGGTGCTCCAGTTATCGAAGGTGCTAAAGTAGTTGCTGAAGTTCTTTCACACGTTCGTGGCGAGAAAGTTCTCGTATTCCACAAAAAACGTCGTAAAGGCTACCGTAAACTTAACGGTCACCGTCAAAACTTTACAGAGTTAATGATTAAAGAAATTAAAGCGTAAAACCTATTAAAATCAGAAGAAAATGGCACACAAGAAAGGAGTCGGTAGTTCAAAGAACGGTCGTGAATCAGAAAGCAAACGACTTGG
>JAZQRP010000259.1:0-13483 GCA_045629685.1 Candidatus Aphodosoma sp.
ACCATTCACTCGGCGAATGCCAATCTCTTTGCGACGATACTGCGTTTCGAAAATCACCAATCCCAACACGCCCATCAACGAGATGATAATTGCCAACAATGTGAATAACGAAATCGTGGTTGCAAGTTGTTGTTCTTTCTCGTAGTTCTCGCCCAATTCCTCATCGAAGAAATTGATTTTCACCTTCTGCCCGCCATAATCAGGCAAAATCTTGTCGGTAGTCGCACGAATTGCATCAAACACAGCTTTTATGTCGGCGTTTTCGATGGTGCGCACAGTGAGGTGAGGCGTAGCGAAATACCTATTCTGTATATCTGAATCATAAATATAAAAAGCAAATGCTTCGCTTTCATACTGTAATGGCTGAAAATAAAAATCGCGACAGAAACCAGTAGTTGGAATTGCTTTACCATCCCACGCAATTTTCTCCTCAAGACTGAGGTTGTACTTGCGTTTAGCATATTCGTTGAGAATAATTGCGCCATCGCCTTTTTCGTCAGAAGGGAGGAAGTCACGTCCTTCGACTACCTCAATACCCATCACTTGCAAAAAATTCCATGCCACAGGCATTACTGTCAACGAAATATTTTCGCCATGATACCAACGCTCCCATTCCATACGATATGGTGTAACCATTGAATTTTGCGACCAAGCCACCGCCTTAATATTCGGATTGTTAAGCAACTCGCTATTAAACGCATCACGCTCTTCGTTGTTATTAAGCGGAATATTTGCCGTAATCAGACACTCTTTGTCGAATCCCATGTCGAAATTCATCATATAGCTATGTTGCGATTTGAGGAAAATAGCACAAATAATAAACGCAATTGAAATAACAAACTGCAAACCTATCAGCGCATAACGCAATGTTTTGCCTTTTTGCGTCATGCCAAACGACCCTTTTATCACGAATGCTGGCGAAAACGAAGTGGCATACAAAGCAGGATAAAGACCAGCCATGAGCGTCATAACTAAAGCGACACAAATAGTTAGTAGTACAACAGCAATATTTTCGGTTAAGGCTAAGTCACAAGAGATAAAGTGTGCCCACTCCGACGAACGGAACAATAACACCACCACTACCGCCAACACCAATGCAACAGCCACCAGCACAGCCGACTCTGACAAGAAACGTCCTACTAATGCCATGCGCGAACTACCAAGAATCTTGCGTGTATTCACTGCACGAATACGCATCGGCACTTGAGCAAAAAAGAAGTTCACATAGTTGATAAGTGTAATTATGACAATGAGAATAGCAACAATAAGTAAAGTGATTGTAGTGGTAAAATTACCCGCAGTCTGCCCTGGATGATATTTCATATCACAAAAATACAAATCACCAATAGGTAACAACTCAAATTGGGCTTCTCCAAATTGTTCTTTAATATATTTAACTTCTTCTGAATCATCACTCACTCCTTTATACTTACAATAAGCCGCAATTTGTTCACTCATAAACTCTTGATACTTTTCTGACATTGTACTTTCAATTGATGACTTATCTGCAGAGGAAACAAGTTTCAGGAAATGATTATACGACCAATTGTTTGAACTATAAAGGTCTTGCGTTTCAAGCTGATTACAACGGATGATTTCTATGTTCTGAAGGTCACTTGCAATAGGAAGGTCTTCGTATATAGCACAAATAGTAAAAGGATACAACACCCCCCAACTTTCTATGTTAATCATACTATCCACATCAACCTCCAAACGCTTGGCTGCAGTTTCACTAATTGCCACATAGTTATCATTTGCTATATTTTCAACGGAACCAACAAGAATATTTATACCAAAAACATCAAATGCCTTTAAGGTCATTTCCGCCACATATGCCGCATGAGTCACAGCTTCGTTACCCTCGCCAACTATTACATAATTTTGACCTACATTATCCAATCTAGCTACAGCATAAGACTCTATATAAGGATTTTCGGCTATAATAGTTTCCGCAAAAGGACGAGCAAGATTAGCACTTGGTCCATCTCCACTAGTGTACCTAGAAGAAGTCATTGTCATCAAATACACTCGCTCCGAATCAGGTATAGCTCGATTATATGTCAAATCATAATGCACCTGCACCAGAATGATATACAGCGCTGCAAACGCCGCCGTCATTCCAAAGATATTTAATAACTTCGATATTTTCATAATTCTTTTTTATTTAATTTATTTATTTTCAACACAAGTACAAATTTTATGGTCACACTCTTGCAAATAACAATCAGTATTTTATTCGCAGCAAGGACAATTCCTTTTTCAAGTACATATATTAAATCATATTTTATTAAATTCAAGGCTTGTACTTGAAAAAACTAATTATACCGAAAAAATAAATCTGTACTTATGTTAAAACAAAACACAAATTTACATCTCATTCTGCACATCGCCAACTATTTGACCATCGAAAAGGTTGATGACGCGTTGTGCCACCGAGGCATCGCGTTGCGAGTGCGTTACCATCACCACAGTCGTGCCCTCTTTGTTCAACTCCGAAAGCAAATCCATCACCTCTTTACCATTACGCGAGTCAAGATTACCCGTAGGCTCATCCGCCAATATCAACTGAGGATTTGCCACTACAGCACGCGCTATAGCCACACGTTGTTGCTGACCACCAGACAATTGCTGTGGGTAATGTTGCGCACGATGACTGATATTCATACGTTTGAGCATTGCCGTAACACGCGCCTTGCGCTCCGACACACTGATATTTAGGTACTTCAATGGCAATTCCACATTCTCATACACATTGAGTTCGTCAATAAGGTTAAACGATTGAAATACAAAGCCAATATTACCCTTGCGATAATTTGTGCGCTCACTCTCACGCAATCCACCCACCTCATTGCCAAGCAACTGATAGCTACCGCTGCTCGGATTATCCAACAACCCAAGCACGTTGAGCAACGTAGATTTACCACATCCCGAAGGACCCATAATAGCCACAAATTCACCCTTTTCAATACTGAATGAAACATTATTCAATGCTGTTGTTTCGATCTCCTCTGTACGAAACACCTTACTAAGATTTTTTACTTCGATCATAACTTTATAATTTAATTATTAATTTTTAATTTCTCTAAATACAATCCCTATACTCCAGCATACCATAACAAATGATAAATATACTATAAATATAGGATAAATATACTATAAACATACCATAACCTAACCTTCAGCCAACTCCTCCCCTAAGTTAGGGGAGGTCCCTAAAAGGGGGAGGGGTATGCCACTACTAACTACTAACTACTAACCACTAACTATTTCAACGCCTCCACCGGATTAGTCCGCATCAACCTAACCGCCTGCCACGAAATCGCAATCACACCAACAAACATAACCACCAACGCAGTCAGCAAATAGTACCACACCGAATTATCAATCCTATACTCATACCCCTCCAACCATCGTTCTGCCACCAACCACGCACATGGCATAGCCACCACCGCCGCAATCAATATCGACCACATAAACGTCTTCACCATTCGCACATAAACCACTCCATTCGCACAACCCATCACCTTGTGTATCGCCACATTACGCGTATGCTGTTTCACATAGTAAGTACTCATCGCAATCATCGCCAACGACGACAACAATAACGTCAGCAACGTAAACAACGAAATCAACTTCGCATTATTAGTCTGTTTTGCATAAACATTCGAAACCAAATAGTTATAAGTATTCACCGCTATCTCTTTGTCGCTATTACGCTCACTATAAAACTCAGCAATCTGCCTTACCGCCTCATTCTCATCGCCCGACACCTGCACTACCAACTGCCTCAACAAATGAAAATCCTCCTCCCCATCCATATTCGTAATCCATGGCACAATAGGCCAATCCGACTTATCTCCTACCCCCGGCAATCCCTTCTGAATATCTTTGATAACGCCACAAATTGGCAACCCCAAATCATCATCTGGCTCCAACACCGTGCAGTCATACCCAACTCCCAATGGCAACAACAACGACTCCGGCAACCACGCATAAGGTGCCACAGGCTCAGCCGTACGACTAACAAACTCAAACCCAAGAATCTCAAACGCCTCTTGTGTACCATAGTACATATCAAGTTTAAATTCCTCACCGCCAAACACAAGCGACATCCCCGACACTCCTGCGCTCATCGGCTCAAACTGCAACCAACCCACTCGCTCTACACACGCCAACTGCTTCAATTCCTCTACTCGATAGTCCGCCGCTTTATTCGCCCCGCTTATTCTCACCCTATTCTGTCGCTCATAACCCATTGGCTTCGACTGCATATAGTGCAACTGCACAAACATCACCACCGCCACCGCAAGCGTAATTATTGCCACCACATTCTGCACTATAATCAATATCCTGCCCATCACCATACGACTATCCTTCTCAAACGACCCTCTCACCACATCTATAGGCTTGTATTTCAACACCATCAGCGCAGGCACTACGCCCGACAACACCGACAGCACCACTATCAACCCCATCATCGCTACCACCGCCACCCAACTAATATGCTTAAACGGAGCAATCTCTTGCCCAATCAATTCGCTAAAATACGGTGCTACCAAATGAGCCAAAAGCAATGCCAATCCAAACGACACTATAGTCAACAAAAACGATTCAATGATATATTTCAACACAATCTGCCACTGCTGAGCTCCCACCAACCTGCGGGTTGCCATCTCTCGTGCACGAAACCCAATCTGAGCCACTGTGAGCGAAATATAGTTAAGCACCGCAAACACAAGCAACAACAAACCTGCTGCAAAAAACAACGACACAAAATCCCTATTCACTAAATTCACAAACGGCAGAGGTGCAAAAACATCCGAATACTGAATATCTTCAAACGGAACCAAATAAAAATCCTCATAAACACCATACATATAAATCAAATCCTGCTCTTTGACTACCGCCTCCATCTTCTCGCCAAGTGCCTCAACATCAGCATTAGGCACAAGTTTAAAGAATGTAGCCACAGCCCCCGAGCCATTTTGAATAATTCGGTCTGTCAATTGTTGAAGTTGGTCAATACGATAAATGATTCTGGGAGAACGAATTATGCTATTAGCAAGGTCGCAGAACACGCCCGAAATAGTAAGTGTGGCAGCGTTGCCTTCCACATATATTTCTATGGTTTTACCCACTGGGCTCTCGTTGGGCGAGAAGATACGCGCAAACGATTCACTGATAACCACCGATTGTGTAGTGGCAAGCACAGATTCGGCTGAACCTTCAAGTAGCGGATAAGGCAACATTTGGAAAAAATTGGGGTCAACAATAAGTGCATCGGCACGGTCTTCGACATTAGAATAACGCATAGTCATCTCAATGCCTCCAAATATTTGCGTATCAAAGAGGCGACAAATGTCTTGTACTTCAGAAAAACGACCTTCGAGTTGCTCTTTGATTGTACCGCACCCAATAAACATCCTCTCCGAGCGACTAACATAAATATTTCGCCCCTTAATTTCGCTATCGCGCGTGAGTTGTGTAGTCACAAAAGTCGCAATAAAAATCACAAAAGCCAAAGCCACAGCCATCCCCACCACCTCAATAAAAGTGTAGAGCTTATTCCTACTCAAAAAATTCAAAAACGATTTCATATCTATATTTTTTTAATTTTTCTATTCCAACTCGTGCCAAAGCCATGCCAAAACATTAACTCGCTGAATAACCAAATATTACAAATTTACACATTTCCCAAAGTGTAAAGAAAATTTACAATAAATGTAAATCTATTTTACATATCACATATCTATAATTTTTACAATTCAAAATTATATAAACAAAAAAATTGCACCTTAACAATTTATAAAAAACTATCAAAATGCAATTCCATATTCAAATTAGATTATTTATCATTGAAATATTTCATCTTTTGCATATCCTTTAATTGTCCTTTTTTGTTCAAAAAGAAAGAATATAAAATGTATTACCAAACCAACACCCCATGAAATAACTGTAATAATCATAGACTTAATGGTTTCCGTATTCCATTCTAAATAATATACTCCAAAACCAAAACCAATACACACAATGTAGGTTACAAAATGAAACCTAAATCCGATGTCATGAAATCCATTTTCTACAGCCTCTTTTTTTCCAAAATACCACCCCAAAAAATACATGAGACAAAAATAAATAACTGAACATAAAACTGTTCCAATTATACTATTTATTTCTATGCACAAATTTAAAACATATCGAAATAAAATAGTCAACAACAATGCACAAATAGCGAATTGTCCTAATCTGAATGTCAATGTTTTCATAAATTACTAAATTAAAAGGTTAATAATAGATTCTTTGGTAAATACCAATATATTTCGTTTTACAAATCTTTTGAATAAATCATTTCCAATCTCCGTTAAATAATAATATTTCCTATCTGGACCTTTACTCACTCGTTTAGTATCGTACGCAACTATACCTAAATGCTGAAACTTACGTAAATTTCTATATAAACTTTGCTCTTCACAAGACATTGCACCTTCCGACATCTTCTCAACAAACTCTTTTATCTCTTCTACACATTTATTACTTTCCTTTAATGCTAAGAAAACCCAAAAAGTAAGTTGCCCTTTTTTATAAGTTTCCTCCCACACATTAAGCAATTCATCTATAATTAAATTTTTTTCCATATAATAGTATTCCTTATGTATTAAACAACTTGTATAATACAAGTGCAAATATACAACTATTTTTCAAATCCACAAAATAAAATTATCATTTTTACCTATTCATTAAAAATTTTATTATTTTTATTAGTAGGGATTGTTTTGTTGCTATTTATTAATGGCGGATATTTTCTAACGTCAGAAATAAAATAGAAATCATGTCAACATTGGTTTTTTATTATAACAACTTGTTTGTATGTTGCAATATTAATTCGAACATACTTATGTTAATAATCATTTTTGTATAAATGAAAATTTATTATACATAAACTATCCTATAAAAAAATGGCACCACAAAAGTAAACAATACTTTTATGGTGCATTTTTTTAATCTTAAAAAGATTTCCATTTTTCAGGAATCGAAAGTTCAAATCCTGATTCTTTCAACTTTATTTTATCTGGCAAAATAAATTGTTTAAATCTTTTTTCATATTTATTTAAATCTATTGCTTTTCCACACATCATTCGCAGATTACTTGAATGTTGAAATGGTGGGAAATAGATAAAAACAGGATGCCCTTGTTCTCGTGCTATTTCAACAGCTGGAACCATATCACTATCCGCCGAAACTATGATAGAAATATCACATTCTTTTCTAAATACATCTGATATTATAGATGTTGCAAGTCTAACATCAGATTCCTTCTCTTCATGCGTAAATATAGTATAACCACAATTAAAACATTTTATCTCTTTTTTTAAATACTTACCTAATATAAGTTGAAATTTGGAGTTTTCTTTATTTGCTTGAAACAAAGCATTCTGATTTCGCCTTTTATCTTCATTATCTGGACGAGCAGAAAAATACTTAACTGCTATTAATTCTTGATTATCCCTCATAAAACTTTCAAAAAATTTTACAATATCTAACCAATAATACTTTCTCCAAGAACGATTTTTCTTTAAACCATAATAAAAGTTGAAACCATCAATATAAACTATAACTCTTTGTTTTTCCATAATACAAAAAAATAAGCCACCTCTTTAAAAGGTGGCGAGCCGTAGTATTTTCCACCTACGGGGGATAAATACGTTGCAAATTTACAACTTTTTTTTCATACTACCAAATATTTATAGAACAAACTAAAAACAATTTTATAATTTTCAAAATTTACAACAAACATTATACCAATAAATGCTATTATTTGCACAGCTATATTATACACCTCAAAATTACAATATTTCTAAATACCTTACAAATTTCACAAGTTAAAAAATCCAAACTGCACAATAGACCGTGCATTTTTTATAGAAAAATGCACAATCCAACGTGCACTTTTCGTAAAAATATGCACTCTCGACCGTGCAATAATGGAGCAAGCCGAATGCAAAATAAAAATTTATTTTTTTATTCTGCTGAGGCGTAGCCCATTTTCGCATTTGCAGTTTGCTCAAAACTTCAATTTATCGCTATCGCCAAACTTTTCGTAGCCTGAAGTGATAACACGTTCGCCTGGTTGCAAACCCTCTAAAACTTCGTAGTACTGCGGATTTTGTCGCGAAATGCGTATCTCTCGACGTGTTGCACCATTGCCATCGGCATCGACTACATAAATCCATCGACCACCTGTAGTTTGAAAAAATGCGCCTCGTGGCACAAGCACAGCTTGTTCTGGCTGACCAAGTTGCAGATTTAAATAATAAGTCTGTCCACTGCGAATATTAGTAGGTTGCTCGCCTACAAACTTCAAATCTGCCTTAAACTTACCATTTCTAACCTCTGGATACACTTTACGAATCACTGCACTATAAGCCTCATCTCGTCGCTCAAATGTAGCCTCTAACCCAGCTACTACACGGTCGATATAATGCTCATCTATCTGCGCCTCAATCTTATAACTACCCAACGAATTTATCTGTCCTATCTTCACGCCCTGCGATACCGACTGCCCAAGCACCACATCCAACAAGCCAAGCTCACCATCTATCGGTGCCTTAATTGTCAAATTCTCTTTACGGCGACGTATCATCTGCATATTCAATCGCATATTATGCAAACTCTCTTGCATCTGACTCACCTGCACACTGCGGTACAAACTATCTTGCTCGGCTCGATGATTGACTAATTGCAATCGCTGTTGTGCCAAACGATAATCTTCTTCGGCACGGAGATACTCCTCACGGGCAATGAGGCTATCGACATAAAGTGCGCGCTGAGCCTCTGCCTTACGGCGTGTGCGTTCAACCTCTATAGCCAATTGCAATCGCTCTTGTTCCAAACTGAGTTTTTGTTGCTCCATAGAGATAAGCGTATTACGCAATAAGTTCTCTTTCTCTGCCAATTCTGCCTCAGAATTAAGAATTTGCAAATCGAGATTGTCGTTGCTGAGCACCAACAAATGTTCGCCTGCTTTCACTCGTGCCCCCTCCTCTACGATAATTTCTTGCACTACTCCACCCTCTAAAGGTGAAAGTTGAATAGTGGTCATCGGTTGCACCTGCCCATTAAGGCGAATGTAGTCATTAAACTCGCCCTCGGCGACTTCGACAATTGTCAATGTATCTGAATTGACACGCATAACGCCACTGCCACTTTGCGCTATAAGCGCCACAATTCCTATAGCAAACATCACTCCTAACCAATACGGCACTGCCTTCATCGTAAATGCGCGAGCAATACCTTTCTTCTTTTCAATAATTTTATCCATAATACTTATTTTAACTGATTTATATAACTCACTCCATTGTAATAATTTACTACACACGTTTTAATAAAACACTTCAACGAGGCATTAAGATACTCTGCCTGAGCATTGAGATAATTATCCGACGATGTCTTCAATTCGATAGGCGAAATCAATCCTTGTTCAAACTTTTTAGTGTTAATGATGTATGCCTCTTGTTGTGCCTTAGCTCGTCGGTCGGACAGTTTGAATGCCGCCATTGCTCCATCGCGGTCTTGTACTGCTCGCTTCACCTCGCTTTCTACCTCTTGCTGCGTACGACGATACTCTGCCTCTGCCCTACGATAAGCATTTTTCTTACGTGCTATATTCGAATAACGCGACAATCCATCATATATCGGTATTGACATCGACAACTGCACATACTCACCACCATTGTTCACAAATTGCTGTGCGTATGGCGTAGCAACATAACCCTCTGTGTTAGGATAGGTGTAATAACTTGTTGACCACCCACCTGATAGCGACAACGATGGTGCAAATCGCCAACGTGCAGTGTTAAGTTCCGTTTTTGCATTTTGCATCTTATATTCAGCTAATGCCACTGCTAGATGCTGAGGTATATCACCAACACTATCTTGTAAAAATGGATGAAAAGTCCAATCGGTTTGTATTGACAAACAAACCGGTTCCTCCCACAACATCAAATCTTGCAATGTCAACATTGCATCGTCCAACTGATTCTTTATGGTAATATATTGATATTCGCGCTCTGCCAAATCTGCCTCCAACTGCACAACATCGGCGTGGCTCTTCTCGCCTAATTGCTCTTGTCGCTGTGCCAACTGCAAGTTTTCCGACATAGTCTCCACCTGCACTTTCATAACTTCTACCAACTGCGAAAAATATAGCGCATTACAATATGCCTCCATCACCGCCAAGCACAATTCATCAACAATTTGTTGTTCTTGCGTAACGCCCATCTTCATCGCTATCTTCGAAATCTTCATGTTGTTCACAGCCGAAAAACCATTAAACAACACAAGACTGCTCGCCACCGAATAACCATTGTTAAACGATGTGGTTGACAAATAAGTATTGGTCTCTGGATCGACACTGCGCCCAAAATTCAAATAGGCGTATGTCCCTGCATCGATAGTTGGCGTAAATGCCTTCAATATCGCCTCGCGCTTTGCAATGCGTGCATCGTCAATATGCGTACGCTGTATCTCCACATTCACCGAATGCTCTATAGCATACTCCATACAATCGCGAAGCGACATTACCGATTGAGCCAACAAAAAGTCGGCAAATAACCCAAACAAAAAAATAGTGATAGTTCTATTCATAACAAAAAATAATCTTTTTTTCAATAAGAACTATCACTACCCGTGCCAAAACATTAATACACTGATTAACAAATCTCTCCACATTCCACCTAAAACAAATTGTGTAAAGAAAATTTACATTCGCAGTAAAATTTCTTTACACAACATAAAAAACAAGAGCCCCAAAATTAAAATTTTTCGCTTCGCTCAAGTTTTTAACAACACTCGGCAATCAAAACTCACATAATAAAATTTATTGACATAAATTTAAAATAAAAAAGCGATAAGCCTATATTCAAACAAGTTTGATTTAGACTTATCGCTTTTTTTATTGAATTTTTGCACAGCAAAAATTATATTATTTCAAATTTTGATTGCGCTCGCTCATCGTTAAAAATCCATACCTTCGTCCATACCTTCGCCACCCATATCCATGCCGCCTGATTGTGGACGTTGTTTTTTAGCACGCATATTACCGAAGTTGTATGTCAATGTCACTGAGAACATTGTGCCGCGAGGCTCGTGAGATGAGTATTGCCAAAAGTTATCGCCCCAAGTAGTACTTGCCCAACGACGTGAGTTCAACAAGTCGCGAACCGAAATTGCGAGATTCAACTTACGGTCTAAGAAGCTCTTACGTACGCCGAGATCGACTACATATTGCGAGTTCATCTTACCTTGTGCCACTACATCTGCCGAACGATACATACCTGTCAACTGAGCCGACCAACCCATAGGTATCAAAAAGTTAGCCATCAAACGTGCATTCCATGAGAAGCTTTGTTGGAATGGATAGAGCAAATCCAATGCTCCATCAAGATTTGTATCGTAGAACACACTGTCCATCGCTGCATAATAGCAGTTTACGGTTGTGGTGAGGTTCAACCATTTTGTGACTTTATTTTTTGCAACCACCTCAAGACCTGCACTTTGACGACGCGAAACGTTTTCGAATGTAGAATACATCACGTTATCATCCAAATAACGCACACGTTCGATTGCATTGTCAGAGAAACGATAATACAATCCTGCCGATATTGCGTGGTCATCCCAAGTTTTAAGGTAGTTCAACTCTACTGCGCTCGAAATCTCTGGGTCCAACAATGGATTACCAAACGAAATATTTGTCGAATCACTCATATCTCGGAATGAATTGATTTGACGCCCACGTGGACGATTGATACGGCGTGTATAGTTGGCTTGCAATTCGTGGTTATTAGGGAATGCATACGACAAAAATGCGGTTGGATACACCTCGAAATAGCCTCGACGAGTTGACGACCACGCCGACTCTTCTTCTACATCGCGCGTACGTACATAAGTATTTGTATACTCGCCACGCAAACCAAGCGACATACTGAATGGACCAAATTTAGCACCGTATGTAGCATACATCGCCGCAATCCACTCTTCATAATTGAAGTCATTGAATTGAATCAAAAGGCTATCAGTATACGGATGACCTGAATTAAAATCCAAATCCCAAGTTCTTGATGGAGACAATCTCTGTTGCCATGAGCCATACAAACCTGCTTCGACTTTTTGTGTCTGTCCAATTTTTTGTGTATAATCCAATTTATAACGCACACTTTGATTCTTTCCATCTTGGCGTTGAACTTGAGTATACTCATGAGTATATTCAGGACTCATTCCCAATTCTCCATTCCAACCATGAACAGCTGATTGGTCATAAATATAATCTCCCGAACGTTTATGACCCGAATACTCTATGCTTGTACGCACCTCCGAGCCCATCTTATCTATCTCATACACATAGTCCAACGATGCTGAATAAGATGGACGCATACCTTCTTGACGATTCTTACGAAGATACATAGTTGTATCCATCACGCCCCAAAGCACATTTGTATACAAATTCTCATTTGCCGAACCATTTGTGCCACCATGCCCCATCAACGACACACCGATTGTACTCTTTTTACTGATATGAAAGTCTGCACCCATACGACCAAACAAACCTAAAAACGAACGACGACTTGCCGACAAGGTGTTCAAATACGAAAGTGTATCGCCCCATTGCTCGCGCACATCGTCATACGAATCCAATGGCAATCGTTCAAATGAATAGCGGTCGGTAACATTGTCCGACTCATGACTCATATAGCGCGCACCGAGGTTGACATAAAAATCGACCAAGCTGCTATTGTAATTGAAGTTGGCACCCACGTGCGCACCTGGTGCTGGAGAGCCGATATTATACATACCACCAGCCGACACAGAGCCATAATACCCTGCTTTACGGTCTTTTTTCAACACGAGGTTGATGATACCAGCTGTACCCTCTGGGTTGAATTTTGCCGATGGATTGGTGATAACCTCCACTGCTTCAATACTTCCCGCAGGCATTTGTTCGAGAATTTGCGCGCGGTTCTCTTCTGTCAAACCACTTGGTTTACCATTAATCCACACCTCCACGCTTGATGAGTTTCTCAACGAAATATTACCCTCATTATCAACATCTACCGATGGTATATTTTGCAACATCTCCGATGCCGAAGCACCTGATGCCGCCAAGTTTTGGTCAACATTAAACACTTTTTTGTCGATATCAAATCGCATTTGTGACGCCTGACCTACTACTTCCACCTCGCCCAACATCTTGGCATCTTCGCGCAACACAAGTCGGCCCAATGCCACTTGGTCACTCAATGATTTCACGCTCACATCACGTTTAATAGTCTGATAACCAACAAACGTAATATCCAATTCATACTCACCTGCAGGCACATTCAACACCTCAAAATGTCCTGTCTCATCAGATATTGCGCCATACACCGCACTCTTATCCGACTTCGAGGTCAACATAACATTCACAAAATCCAATGCACTACCACCTGCA
>JAZQRP010000260.1:0-4730 GCA_045629685.1 Candidatus Aphodosoma sp.
CTGCGTTATCTTCAACAATGGCGCAAACAATTGGATTGCGACTAAAGAAGACCGCCTCGAACGCACAGTAGTTCTCGAACATGGCAAACCAATGATTTTTGGTAAAGACCGCAATAAAGGTCTTGTGCTCGATGGTTGGAATTTGAAAGTTGTTACAATCGGCGAAAATGGTATCACAGAAAACGATATCCTCGTACACGATGCTACAACTGAAGACCCAACACTCCACCTCAAATTGGCTCTCATGGATGGTCCTGATATGCCAATTGCAATGGGTGTAATTCGTGCCGTTCCAACAGAAAGCTACGACGAAGCAGTACATAACCAAATCAAAGAGGTACAAGAAAAAGCAAAATGTCACACATTCGACGAATTGCTCGGTACACTCGAACAATGGGACATGTAATTTTTTAGAGTACAGATTACAAAGTACAGATAACAAGCCTCAGGAGTTTCATCTCTTGAGGCTTTTTTTATCCTCAATTTAGCAGACAAACTTGCACGCAACAATTAAATCCCCCACCATTTATTGAATTGCGATGCATTCCTGAAATCTTGTGCAAAGTTACAACATTTATTTTATGCGCTGACGGTTTATGATGGTTTATGACGCTTTATGACGCTTTAAAGTTGTTTTCTCATTACAACAAGCATACATCTGCACACTCTTCCTCATAGTCGGAGTCTATCCATCGAAGCAAAAACACGAACTTTGCCACTTTGCCAACTTTGCCAACTTTGCCAGCACCTATTTTCATGGCAAAGTTATAATAGAAAAAAAATACTATACTATACTATACTATAATATAATATATATACGCGTACCTTATTAATAATATTTATATATAATGTATATGTATATATATAAATTCATAAATTTCAGTTATATTTTTTACTCGCATTTTCTCAAATGACAAAGTGGCAATCTTGGCAATCTTGACAATCTTGGGGAATTCTTAATCATGAGCGAAGCGAAAAATTCTCAATTAAAATAACGCCGCATGGCAATTCTTAATTCTTAATTCTTAATTCTCAATTCCAAACACCCACTCACAGTGTGTACTACCCAACAGCAACCCTCAAGCAACCTGCAAGCAAGCAAACCGTCAAAAAGCGAGCGCAAAAATACACATCCACAATGTGTATTTTGCCGAGCAAAAGACGGTTCACGACCGAAGGGAGTAAACAGTCAAGGAGCGAACGCAAAAATACACAACGAGAGTGTGTATTCAATCAAAAAACGTCCCCATCGGGGACACACGAAGTAGTAACCGCTGGTAATCCGACCACCAGGGAGGTTACCTGCGGACAAAGAAACGCCCCTCCCCCCCGACCCCATCGGGGTCGCACATAAAAAAATCCCCCTCCCCTTGCACACCTCAAAACAAATCACTACCTTTGCATTGCATCCAATCAACCACAAGGTTGAAAACCCCAAAATATACTAACCAATAAAACAACAATAACTATGAAAAAAACATTACTCTCTCTCATCGCATTGTTCATCACGACAATCGCATTCGCCGAACGAGTAAAAATCGACGGCATCTACTACAACCTCAACAACTCTACCCAAACCGCCGAGGTAACGCATCAGTATAAAAGGTTTGACGACAACTATTCCGGTGTCACAGCCATCACCATCCCCGAAAAAGTAACCTACAACTCTATCGAATATGGCGTTACTTCGATTGGAAGTTCTGCATTTCGTAATTGCAAATCTCTAACATCTATCTCAATCCCTAATAGCGTTACTTCTATTGGAAGTTATGCATTTTATGAATGCTCATCTCTAACATCTATCTCAATAGAAGCAACAACTCCTCCAACATTAATGGATGGTTGGTTAGGTTATAGTGGTATGATTTATATCCCCGACAACACCCTCTCTGCATACAAAGAGGCTTGGGGAACTGATTACATTTTCGTAAACAGCGAAAACACATTGACTATCTACGTCGAAACTCCTGGTACACTCTCCGACAAAATCTTTGATGCTGGTCAGCGTCCTGCATTTGTTACAACACTCACCGTAACAGGCTCTCTCAACGATGATGACTTCACCTGTATGCGCGAAACTATGACTTCGTTAGTCGATGTCGATTTATCTGACATAACAAACACCACAGGAGTGAAATTCAATAACAAAAGCAATTTAGTTAAAATCCTCCTCCCAGAAAATCTTACTTCTATTGGAAGTTATGCATTTTATGATTGCTTATCTCTAACATCCATCACAATCCCTAATAGCGTTAATTCTATTGGAGATTTTGCATTTGAAGATTGCTCATCTCTAACATCTATCACAATCCCTAATAGCGTTACTTCTATTGGACGTTATGCATTTTATGATTGCTCATCTTTAACATCTATCACAATCCCTAATAGCGTTACTTCTATTGGAGATGGTGCATTTTATTGGTGCTCATCTCTTACATCTATCTCAATCCCTAATAGCGTTAATTCTATTGGATATGAGGCATTTTCAGGTTGCTCATCTCTAACATCTATCACAATCCCTAATAGCGTTACTTCTATTGGAAGTTCTGCATTTTCTGATTGCTCATCTCTAACATCTATCACATGCCTTGGTTCTACGCCTCCTGAAGCAAGTGATTTAAAAGCAAACACATCAACTTGCACTTTGATAGTTCCGAAAGTAGCATATAATAGTTATTTACGCCATGCTTATTGGGGTCAATTCTTGAATATCGAAACCATTGATGTGGATTATAAAAAACTTACTGTCATTGCAAACAATGCTGAATGGGGTGTTGTAGAAGGTGGTGGTTATTACGACAATGGCGACGAAGCAACCCTCACTGCTACTGCCAACGATGGCTACCGCTTCGTGAAATGGTCGGACGAAGTTACCGATAATCCTCGTACCGTAGTTGTTACTCAAGACTCTACTTTCACTGCTATATTCGAAGCTAACTCATTCGCTATCATAACTGCGGTAAACGACGACGCTATGGGCTCTGTAGCCGAAGGTGGCGAATATACATACGGCACTGAAATCACCCTCACTGCTACACCTAACAATGGCTACCGCTTCGCTCAATGGTCTGACGGCAATACCGACAACCCTCGCATCATAACTGTAACCGAAAACAAAACATACACTGCCGAATTTGAAGTTGAAGTATTTGGCGTTTACGCTGCAGCTGCAATACCAAGCATGGGTGGCGTAGAAGTTATATTGAATGCAAAACCTATCGAAGGCTTAGTATTCGACCACTGGAGCGACGGCAATATCGAAAATCCTCGTACCTTAACATTAACTGAAGATATCGAATTATATGCATATTTCAAAGTAGCTGAAGCAACAAACGTAGAAACCTCAAAAATCTCATCTGCTAACATCTACACAACCAACGGCACTCTCCACATCGAAGGAGCAACCGAAAACTACCACATCCTCGATGCCGCAGGTCGCCTAATCTACTCTGGCAACGCCACTACACTCACACTCCCACGAGGCATCTATCTCATCACAATGGGTGGCGAAGTGGAAAAAATAGTACTATAAACCCCTAATCCATAAAACCAAAAAAGAGATACATCCCTCACGATGTATCTCTTTTTTTATGAGTAAACAACTTTAAACCTACATTTCCAACTTAAACCTACTCAAACCTCCAACACTATTTCAAAATGTTGTAACTTTGCACCGCAATCAGTAAGGACGCACGAGCCATGAGTCGCTACATAGTTCAAAAAAAATAAGCATACGCTAAACTTTTCAACTGAAACGGACACGGCATGCCGTGTCCCTACATTAAACTCATACCTAAAATCAAACAAAAAATCACTAACCCCCTATGAGTCACAACAAAAGCACACAAAACAAGTACCGCTACATATTTACACAATTTTTACTTTTGGAAAACTTTTTCACAAATCACAAAGATTAAAACGCTAAAAATCAGCAATATAAAAATTATTTTGGAAAACTTTTTATTTTTTATTGTTTTTAATATTGCCTATTTCGGAGAATTTTTATAACTTTGTTGTCGCTTGCGATTTTCGATAGTGGCACACATTTTCAAATACTTAATGCGATATCGAACATCAAAAAGCACATAAAATACACAAAAATTAGAAAAACAGATTATAATATAGTTAAACGCAAATTACCACAAATTAACCATAAATTATTACTCTACATTGACGGATAATTAATGATAATTTACGTTTACAAAAGGAAAAATAACGTCATGATTCAAACAGTAGTCAAAAGAGATGGTCGTATCGTTGGTTTCAACGAAGAAAAAATCAAAGCTGCTATCAGAAAAGCTATGATGAGCACTGATGCAGGCGAAGATGATGCTTTGCTATGTCAAATAGCAGACCGCATTGCTTACAAAGGTAAAGAACAAATGAGCGTGGAAGAGATTCAAGACATGGTGGAATTGGAACTCATGAAGTCTTCGCGCAAAGATGTGGCAAAACGCTATATTGCGTATCGTGATAAACGTTCGATTGCACGTCGTTCGAAAACTCGCGATATGTTCCTCGAAATCATTGACACTAAGAACAATGACGTAACTCGCGAAAATGCAAATATGAACGCCGACACCCCTGCGGGCATGATGATGAAGTTTGCATCGGAAACTACTAAACCTTTCGTTGACGACTATTTGCTATCGACAGAAGTGCGCGAGGCGGTGAAAAACAACTATATACATATCCACGATAAAGACTACTACCCTACTAAATCGCTCACT
>JAZQRP010000261.1:0-3457 GCA_045629685.1 Candidatus Aphodosoma sp.
TGTTGATTGCCATGTAGAACAAAGAGAAAGCCGCATCGCGTTTTGATTGATACTCAGGAGCGTCGTAGAGGTTACCTACCATAACTTGAAGGTTACCTTTGAAAAGACCTGTACCAAGGGCAATCAAAAACAATGCACCAAACATTGCAATTTTACCATCAATACCATTTGAAGCAGGAATAGCAAGAGCCACATAACCCGCAAACATAACAATGATACCTGTAACTACCATTTTGCCATAACCGAATTTATCAGCCAAAATACCACCAAGCAAAGGCAAGAAGTAAACTAAAGCCAAGAAACCAGAAAAAATGTTAGATGTGGCAGCGGCAGAAAAGCCAAATTTAGCTTGCAAAAACAATGTAAAAATCGCAAGCATAGTGTAGTAACCAAAGCGTTCGCCTGTATTAGCCAACGCCAAAGCATAAAGTCCTTTTGGTTGTCCTTTAAACATAATTTAAATAATGATTAATGATTAGTGATTAATTGTTTATTGTAAAAAATATATAAGCTAAAGAAACTGTATAATTATGAATTATGCATTATGCATTGTGCATTGATAAAAGGGTTGGCATACATTTCGAGAAGTTTGTGCCAGAGATACTCTTCGTCTTTATTAGGAATATTGATTTTGGTGAGTTGCCCTCGAAGATATTTCTCAGCCATAGCACGCTCGTCAGCTCCGTCAACCGTTGCATATTGAGTGTCGCCTGTGAGTTGCTCATACGCCCAGCGGTTGATAGCATATAGTTGATAAGCCGAATGTATTTGAGCATCGATAGCAGCACAAACAGCAGCAGCTTGCTCTTTCTTATTTGTGCAATTTTGCACGATTTCATCGAGTTTTGGATTGATACAAGGCGTAAATGCATAATGCACTCGTCCCTTATAACCAGTAATACCAATTTGCATACTAAGGAGGTCGTCATTCTTAGACTTCTTATAATCGGCATTATCGCGTTTGAGTTGGAACTCGGCAGCCTTGAGATAGTCGCAAGGGTCGAACTCATACGAAATAGACAAAGGAGCGAGGTTTAACGACTTCAAATTCTCGATAAAATCGGCTTTTCCTGAGAGAGCAAACATTTTAATAAGGCTCTCTTGAGTGCGGTCGTGAGAATCCTTAGCGCGACCTTCACGTTGAGCAATCCAAGCCGAAACACCCTTTTCGGTGATAGCGTAACGGATGTAACTGCTAAGTTGCATAAACGACTTAGCCATATCGCGAGGCGACAAACCGCGTTTGACGATAAAACAACGATTTAATCGAACTAAAATGCGTATCCACTCAGCTGCGAGAAGGTTGTCGCCAATAGCAATTTCGCAAGTTGTGCCAGTAGTGCGCATAAGCGAAAGAGCAAGAAGTGATGGGTCCATCACAATATCACGGTGATTGCTGATAAACAAAGTTGGCAATGAAGAGATATGCTCCTCACCTGACACAGTTAGCGACGTAGCAGAGGTAGAAATCAAAGCCTCGAGAATTGGACGAATGACCATATTCTGAAATTCCACCAAATTAGAGAACCTACTACTTGCTTGCGCAATTTGGTCTAAATTGACCATAGGGAAGTAGGTCTTGATGAGATGCACGAAAGATGGATCACTTAGGAGCGATTGCAAATTTTCGGCTATTTCATCGTTGTTTACGGGACGAATGTCATCAAAATAATTCATATATTAGATTTTATATTATGTTTTTCTGTTACTTTTGTGACCAAAAGTAACCAAAAGTCTTGTGCTGTGCTTAAAAACGCTAAAGGATAGCAATAAATCCTACAGCACTTTAAACTCGGGCAAACGGGCTACTTCTTCACAATTACTATACTTGCCCTGAGGATCTTGTGCTTCGTTCTTGGTCAATGTAACCTCGCCAAAAAGCGCTGTCTAACGGATTTATCACTATCCTTTTTTCGCGTTTTTAAGGCAAGGCACGAAAGCCATTCGGAGTTCTCGTTTTTGATTTATTTAATTTCGCCGTCAGACATACGAATGACGCGGTCGGAGATAGAGGCGAGTTCTTCGTCGTGAGTGACAATAAGAATAGTTTGCCCAAAGGTATCTCGTAGATCAAAAAAGAGGCGATGCAATTCAGTGCGGTTTTGCGAATCGAGACTACCCGATGGCTCATCGGCAAGGATGATTTCGGGCTTGTTTATAAGCGCACGAGCCACAGCTACACGCTGCTTTTCGCCACCCGACAGTTCGGAAGGTTTATGGTCGCGACGATCGCTAAGTCCAAGATAATCCAAAAGACGGCGAGCCTCTTTTCGCGCTTCTGACATAGAGACCCCAGCAATTAGAGCAGGCATCATTACGTTCTCTTCGGCGGTGAATTCGGGCAAAAGTTGATGAAACTGAAACACAAAACCTATGTGCTTATTGCGGAAAGCAGAGAGCTCGCTCTCTTTGAGATTAAGCACATCGGTGCCATTAAGAGTAACAGAACCAGAGTTTGGGCAATCGAGAGTGCCTACGATTTGCAAAAGCGTAGTTTTACCAGCACCACTTGGACCCATGATGCTAACTATCTCGCGAGGTGCGATGTGAAGGTCGACGCCTTTGAGCACTTCGAGAGAATCGTAGGATTTGTGTATATTGGTGATTTTTATCATAATCTCGTTACTTTCTTTGTTGCTTTCTTTGTTACTTTTGTCATTGCCCAAAAGTAACCAAAAGGCTAGAGCTACGCCTAAAAAGCTAAAAAATAGATATAAATCCTACTCCGATTGAAACTCGGGCTATCTACCTACTTTTTCAATGTTATAGCGCAACGCATAGTTTCAATGCCTCGTCATTGGTAAGCATAACCTCGTCAAAAATCTCCGTTTACGGATTTATATCAATTTTTCTTGACGCTTTTTACGCAATGCTCGTTTACCATCCGGCGTTAACGTGCGTTTTTTAGGGCAAATCACTACTGTTGAGTTAGTTGACGGATGACGTGTGAGGCAAGGCAACAACCGAAAACGGCTGGCATATAGCTCACGGTGCCTACGTTGGATTTTTTGTTTTGTTCGCCTTCGGTGATTTCAATACGCTCACGATCAACTACTTCGGCTGAATAGACTACGGTGATGCCTTTACGCACACCTAGTTTGTGTAGACGCTTGCGCACCATGCGAGCAAGTTTGCAATAGTCGGACTTAGAGATGTCGTCAATCTTGACTTGCGTAGGGTCGAGCTTGCCACCAGAGCCCATACTGCTTGCAATAGGGATATTGCGCTCGACAGCTTGGTGCAATAAATATACCTTCGGAGCGAGGGTGTCGATGGCATCGATTACATAGTCGTAAGGCTCGCTTTCGAGGACTTCGATAGTGCGCTCATCACGCAAATATTCGTGAATTAATCGGAGTTTTACGTCAGGGTTTATATCTAATAAACGCTCGGCAAGCACATCTACTTTGGCACGTCCGACGGTAGATGTTAGAGCAATGAGTTGGCGATTGCGATT
>JAZQRP010000262.1:0-1512 GCA_045629685.1 Candidatus Aphodosoma sp.
ATACCATCAAATGCCTCTACCTTTACTTTTTGAGTAATGTAGTTCTCACTGGGAACAATCGCATCTTGCGAAACGACGCAAGCACTAAGTGTCATGCCCATAAGCAGGGCTGAAATTAAATTTGTCTTCATAATCATTTTATTTCTGTTTGTTTAATGTTTTTATTCTTTCAAATAGTCCTTGTATAACTTCTCCACATCCTTCATCGATATGTCCAAAGTCTTCAATTGACGGAAGAACTCCGGAAGTTCTTCTTTCAAGAACACCTCTTTACGGAGTCCTAGTATCCGTTCACGCCCTTCTTGAGCTACAAAGTACCCCAGCCCACGCTTATTATAGATAATATCCTGCCCTTGAAGATAGTCATACGAACGAACTACCGTATTGGCATTGACTTCTACCGTAGCGGCATATTCCCTGACGGAAGGGATACGCTCCTCTTCCTTATATTGTCCTTGCAGAATCTCATCGCAAATTCGGTCTGCTATCTGCAAGTAAATCGATTTGCTTTCCTTGAATTTCATAACAATCGGAATTTAGGTTTGACCACTTGTTGACGAGTAAAGAGTTTATAACTCAACCACCAGTTTAAAACAGCAAAGCAGAAAGTAACCAAAGTCATAAGAGCTTCTACGAATTTTTCCGTCAGCCACTGTTCATTCTGTTCTACAAAATCATCTATCCCATTGAAATCTCTGATATCCAAATGACTCAAAATATATCCCAAAACTATTAAGGACAGAATCATAATCCCACAAGTTTTAACAAACGGATATTTGGTAAAATAATTCCCTCCTAAAATAAAAAGTGAATGAAACCACAATACCGCACTATATCCCCATGCATATTGCCAAAATTGGCTTCTATAGAGAACTTCACCTTCTACGCTTGCATAATAAGCCATAGATTTCCCAAACGGAGAAATTGTCTCAAAAATTCCACTCCAGGCCGATGCCCATACAGACACATGTAGTTCTTTCGGGAAATTGTCAAAGAAAGGGATAAAAGCAAAATGTGCCACATCGGCCAATAAAGAAGCCACAAAAACACAAACCACAACTCCAATTGTTACATACAATGCTCTCGCCACAAATTTCTCTAACGAAGTAGCAGGAAGCATCAAGTAAGCTAAACGGCTCTCCCTTGTTTTCATGTTGTTCATGGCGTGAGCAGCAAAATAAAACAGCAAAGAAATTGCGATAAATGCAAAAAAGGACCAATGCGATTTTGAATATTGATCAAAGGTTGGAACTCTTTCTAGATATAAGATTTCATCAAACTTACCCATTGAAACGAGAAATCCAATCAAGTAAGCTCCAAATACTCCGATAAAAATCCAAAGATTCGTCTTCCAATTCTCCATCAAATCACGCTTCATCACCAAGCCGAGGCGTGAAAAACTAAAATAACGATTAGTATTCATATATAGAAGTGTTTGTGTTAACGGTTAAACATCTGTTGCATTCTCTCACGTTCCGCCAGCATGGCATTGAACAAGACTTCCAAATTCAT
>JAZQRP010000263.1:0-3998 GCA_045629685.1 Candidatus Aphodosoma sp.
TAAAATTCATTGCTATGAAAAATAAGTATATCGATTTGATTCAACAGGCGTTTGAGGTGCCTAATGAAGAGTTTACAATGGAAGATGGTGAACTTCAGTGGTTTGGTATTCCTTTAATGGAGGTTATTAAACAGTATGGTACACCATTGCGTATCTGTTATTTGCCTAAGATTGCGGCAAATATTCAGAAAACTCGTCGTATGTTCAATGTGGCTATGGCAAAGGTAGATTACAATGGAACATATAACTATTGTTACTGTACTAAATCTTCGCATTTTTCATTTGTGATGGAAGAAGTGCTTAAAAATAAGGTGAATATTGAGACTTCTTCTGCTTTTGATATCAATATGCTTGAAGCTCTACATGATTCGGGTCATTTGAATACGGATACTTATATATTATGTAATGGATTTAAGCGTCCTCAATATGTAGAGAATATTCAAAACTTGATTAAACGCGGATTTCATAAAGTTATACCAATTCTTGATAATAAATTTGAGTTGGATCTCTTCGATATGAACGAAGTGAAAGAGTTGAATGTGGGTATTCGAATTGCATCGGAAGAGGAACCTAAGTTCGAGTTTTATACTTCTCGTTTGGGTATTCGTTATAATGATATTATACCTTATTATCAAAATAAGATTCAACATAATCCTAATGTGCGACTCAAAATGTTGCATTTCTTTGTGAATACAGGTATTCGTGATACAGCGTATTATTGGAATGAGTTATCTAAAGCAGTTAACTTGTATTGCGACTTGAAAGAGATTTGCCCTGAACTTGATTCACTCAATATAGGTGGTGGTATGCCTATTCAAGCTCACTTGGACTTTGAGTTCGACTATGAATATATGGTCGAGGAGATTGTGGCACAAGTGAAAACTATTTGTCAAAACAATAATGTGCCAGAACCAAATATCTTCACCGAGTTTGGTAGCTATACTGTAGGCGAGAGTGGTGCAATGTTGTATAGCATTGTCAATCAAAAACAACAAAACGATCGTGAGAAATGGAATATGATTGACTCGTCGTTTATGACAACATTGCCAGATACGTGGGGTATTAATCAACGTTTTGTCTTATTGGCGATAAATAACTGGAACTCGGAATACGAACGTGTCAACCTTGGAGGCTTGACTTGTGACTCAGAGGACTTCTATAATGCAGAGGCTCACTCGAATGCTGTCTTTATGCCAAAAATCAAAGAGGGTGAAGATCAATATGTTGGTTTCTTCCACATGGGTGCATATCAAGAGAGTCTTGGTGGTTATGGTGGCATTCAACACTGTTTGATTCCTGGGCCTAAATTGGTTGTTATCGACCGTGACGAAGATGGCGAGTGGTTCACAAAACTCTTTGCAAAAGAGCAATCTTATAAGTCGATGTTGAAAATATTAGGGTATTAATTTAATATTAAAAAGACAAAATAACATAAAAACATAATTTTTGTTATTATGTTATTCTGTCTTTTTTTGAGAATATATATGAAACGAATAGCAATTATAGTGGCAATGCAAAGCGAGTTCAACCTCGTTAGCAATATATTAGAGCATGCCGAACCTCGCGAAATTGAAGGAGCAAAGGCTCTTGTAGGCGAACTTTCTGGCAAGCAAATCATACTTCTTAAGTCAGGTATAGGTAAAGTGAATGCAGCAATGCAAGTTACTTCGTTGATTGCCGAAATGCATCCAGATTACATTATTAATAGTGGTGTAGCTGGTGGCATTGGCGAGGGCATGCATCAAGGCGATATTGTAGTTGGCACAGAGACTTGTTATCACGACGTGTGGTGTGGCGAAGGCGAGTGGGGACAAGTGCAAGGTTTCCCATTGAAATTCCAAGCAAGTCTTGAACTTGTGAATAATATGAAGTCGCTCAACTCTCAACTTTCAACTTTCAACTCTCAACTTATATTCGGTTTGATTTGCACTGGTGACCAATTTATTTCTGATTTGGCTACTTTGCAAGGTATCAAACGAAATTTCCCTGATGGTAAGGCTGTTGATATGGAGAGTGCTGCCATTGCACAAGTTTGTTATGCTAAACAAGTGCCATTCATGAGTCTCCGTATTGTGAGCGACACTCCAGGTATGGAGCCTGATAATACAACACAATATCTCGATTTCTTTGCCGAAGCACCAAAGAAAACATTTGCTGTGCTTCGTCAGTTGATAGAAAAGATTTGATTTTTTTCTTAACATAAGTACAAATTCTATTTATAGGACAATTAAGTCTTTTGCACTTAAAGTGTTTCTGTTGGCTACCTTTGTTTTTTTTAAGTACATGCCTTAATTTTATCGCCTTCGGCTCAAAGACCTTTGGTTCATAAAAATTACTAATTACTCTTTACTAATTACTAATTAAACAAGGCTTGTACTTAAAAAAGAGATTGTCCCCACAAAATTAGAAAATAGAGTTTATAATTTGTAAACCTAAAAACATAAAATATGTACTTATGTTAAAATAAAAAGTATGAAAACATTAGATTTAACAAAATATGGTCGTCAGACGGTATCGTTTTATTTAGCATTAGAGCGTTATCTTCTTAATTCGCCCAATTGGCGCAACGACGACCTTTTCTTCATTTGGGACATCTATCCTGCCATCGTTTGTGGCAAGCATCAACTTATTGAGGCAGAGGTGAATCTTGACCATGCACGCAAAATTGGTGTACCCATCTATCGTCGTCATTCGGGGGGCGGTACTATCTTTGCCGATGAAGGTTGCTTTATGTTCACATTTGTGAAGCGCGAAGGCAAGCGCGACGATGTTTTCCGCCATTGTCTCTCGTCTGTTGTAGAGGCATTTGCCAAAATCGGACTCGAAACTGAGCTTTCTGGTCGCAATGATTTGATATTTAAGGGGAAGAAATTTTCGGGCAATGCCTATTATCGCAATGATAATGGTTCTATCTTGCATGGCACATTATTATATAAGACCGACATAGAGCAACTTGTGCGCACGATAACGCCCGACAACGAGAAGTTGATTTCTAAGGGAATAGAGAGTGTGCGCCAACGAGTTATCAATGTAGGCGACTATATGGATCTTGGTCGTGAGCAACTTATGCGTCATCTCGAAAATTCTATTGCACCCGAGCGAGTAACTCTTTCTGCCGATGAGTTTGCCGAGGTGTGTCGCATCGAACCTGAATATCTCTCTGATGAATGGATGTGGGGCAACAATCCACCTTATACATTCAAAAACCGACAACGTTTTGCGTGGGGACTCATCGAGGTTCGTGTCGACGTCAAAGCTGACATAATTAAGTCCATCGAATTCAATGGCGATTTCTTTACACATCAAGATTTAACGCCGTTGTATGAAGCTCTAATAGGCATTAAGTTTAATGAGGAATCTTTACGAGAGGCTCTTTCTCAAATCCGAATCGAAGATTATATTCTTGGCGCAACCACCGAAGATGTACTCTCAATAATAAAATAAGTAGTGAAACAATTTCACTACTTATTTTTTTATCTAATAAAAATTCCTATTTGCGAACTTGCGAATTTTCGAAAGTTATTTTTTTGTATGGTATAGATTTGTCTCCCGATTTCGCTTTCAATTCTAATGTCGTAAGTTCCAATATTGGATGTACCCATTCTGGCGCAATATCCGCCAACGGATATAATACAAAATTGCGCAGATGCATCAACGAGTGGGGTATGGTTAGTAGTGAGGGGTTATCTGCACTCTCTACTCTGTAATCTATAATCTGATTGTCATAATCAATTATATCTATATCAATCACTCTGTCAGCATATTCCGTTGTAGTTTTAGCCGTACGCCCCAGCTCTTTCTCAATACGTTGAGTCTCTCTTAATAGGTCGAGAGGCGACAATTCACTCTCTAATATCAGCGCAATATTATAAAATCCATTCTCTGTCTCAAATCCCCACGGCTCCGACGTATATATTGGTGAGACGGCAGTCTGTTTGCCTAGTTCGCCGAACGGCTTAACTGCATTCTCTATATTGCGTTCGCGGTCGCCAATATGT
>JAZQRP010000264.1:0-7095 GCA_045629685.1 Candidatus Aphodosoma sp.
TATATGTATATGATTTGTCAGGTCATTTAATAACTAGAGAAGAAACAAGTATTGTGACAGATGCATCAAGTAAAATATTGATTAATTGGAATGTAAATGCAACAATAAATGATGGATTATATTTTGCTAAAGTTGTTTTGACTGATGTAAATGGAAAAAAATCATCAAAAACTGCAAAAATATTTGTTCGTAAGCAATAAAATTTGTAACTTTGCGTTTTAATTTAAGTATGTGAATAATAATTTCAATCATTATAATAAATTATGATAGAAATCTTATTATCAGTGATGGTGCTATGTGCATCATTCCTCTCTGTTTTAGCACAAGAAAATTATAAAGATGCTAAAGAGAATTATGGTTACATGAATCCTATTGTTTCAGGGGTTCCTTCGATGTCTATTAGTCCAGATGCTGTTGCAGGCGGTATGGGTGATGTTGGTGTTGCTACTAATTCGGATATGAATTCGCAATATTGGAACTCATCAAAATATGCACAAAACGAAAGTAGTGCAGGTTTTGCATTCTCTTATACTCCATGGTTGCGCAAATTAGGTGTAAATGACATTAACTTGCTTTATCTTGCAGGTTATTACACTCCAAGCAAAATGGCTGGTACAGTCAGTGCTTCGCTTCGTTTCTTCCAACTTGGTGAAGTTTTGTTGCGCGAATCTGCAGATGCAATTCCATTGTCAGCAAATCCATACGAAATGACATTCGACCTTGGTTATTCTCGTATGCTTACTGAAAATTTCTCTTTAGGTGTTGTTATGCGTTTGGTTGCCTCTGACCTTACTGCTAAAACTGACCCTAACTACTATACAGGTTATGCTTTTGGTGCAGACGTTAATGGTTTTTATAGCCTTCCTATCGAGATGAAATCAGGTACTTCTCGTTTCAACTTTGGTTTTAACATTTCAAACATTGGTACACGTATTACATACGACAAAGGTGATAACTATAACTTCATCCCTGCAAACCTTCGTTTAGGTGTTGGTTATCAAATACCATTTGACAAATACAATCGTTTGCTCATCTCTCTCGAGGCTAACAAAATGATGGTGCCATCACGCTATTCAAAAGTAGCAAAATACAATCCTGATTTTGACGCAACAAACATGGATACTTGGGCAATGACTACAGAAGAATATAACAAAATCTCTTCTATGGAAGGTTTGATTATGTCATGGTATGATGCTCCTGGTGGTTTTGCTGAAGAAATGGCTGAAATCAATTGGGGTGTAGGTCTTGAGTATGCTTACAACGAACAATTCTTTGGTCGTCTTGGTTACAACAACGAAGCAAAAGATAAAGGTAATCGCAAATATTTCACAGTTGGTGCAGGTTTCAAACTTTCAGCATTCAAACTTGATGTTGGTTATGTAATTGCAACTTCTGCTTCAAACCCACTTGACCAAACATTGCGTTTCTCTCTTGCATTTGATATCGATGGTATCAAAGCACTTGCAGATAAATAATAATTGATTTTTTAAATATTATAAAAGACAGAATAACATAAGAACAAAACAAATATTTATGTTCTTTTGTTATTCTGTCTTTTTTCTCTAAACTCTAAACTATTATGATACGTGTAGGAATGGGATATGATGTCCACCAATTAGTAGAAAACCGTGAATTATGGTTAGGTGGCATTAAAATAGAACATGAAAAAGGATTGCTTGGGCACTCCGATGCTGATGTATTAATTCACGCTATTTGCGATGCATTGCTTGGAGCAGCAAATATGCGTGATATAGGTTATCATTTTCCTGATACTGGTAAGGAATATGAAAATATTGATAGCAAAATACTTTTGCGTAAAACGGTTGTTTTATTAAAAGAGAAAGGATATTCTATTGGAAATATAGATGCGACGGTGTGTGCAGAACGACCAAAATTAAATCCTCATATACCCCAAATGCAGCATGTTTTGGCTGAATGTATGGGAATAGATGAGGATTGTGTAAGTATTAAAGCCACAACTACCGAGAAACTCGGATTTGTTGGACGTAAAGAGGGTATTGCTGCTTATTGTGTAGCGCTTATAAATAAGGAATAGACGATAATGAATAGATATAGAAAAGAGCAGAAACTATTTATTGCTTTCTGCTCTTTGTTTTTATTATATATCATGTATTGTTAGTTATTTTCTAATTTGACTACAGTCATGTGGAAACATTTATTAGAAGACTCTCTAATAATCATCATACGACATTCTTCGCGAAGTTCACGGAGAGTTTTTTCTAATATAGCTTCAACTTTAGGATCTTGATGGCTTTTACCACGGCGGTCGTATTTGTCGTATGCAATATCGAAAGTCGTTCCATAATAGTGTGCTGATAATCCGTATGTTGCATTGACATTTTGACGTGTAAGTTGGCGTTGAAACTCGATAGTTCTAAGTAGAGATGATATTTGAAATTTATATTTTGGTAAACCTTCGGCTTGTAGATTGGCTTGAAAGCGTTTGCCAATAAGGTTTAGTAAATCTCTTGCTTCGGGTGTGAGATATGGGTATGAGTGAGTGAGACGTCGTATGTTGTAGTATTTATTAGGTTTGATTCTTACCAATATACCTTCTTCAACAAGTGAATCAATTTGTGATTCGAATTGTTCTTTGTTTTTAATTATTGTTTTGAGACCATTGGCTTGAGCATGAGCTAATTGTTCGGAATTAATATCCTTAAATTTTGATTTTGAACGTATAGGTGCTGTAGCATTTTCGCAGTAACATATATTTTGATTTTCTGTTCCATCGCAGTGATTGCAAATAATGATTACGATAGCTAAAAGAAGTCCTACGATAGATGCAATAAATATATTGCGAGGAGTGAGAGAGTTAGAAACTTCTTCTTGAATACTCTTTTTTGTAACTTTTTTTCTTGGTTTTGTCGTAGATTTAGGTTTTGTCTGTTGTGAATTTTTTGTTGTCATAGTTTTACAAAAATAGTAGTAAGTAGTAGGGATTATAGAGGCTATATATATTATAGATACTATAAAATCTTACTACTTACTACTTATTACTTATATCTTAAATTACAAGAAAATTATTTGAACAAGGATATAGATTGGTAAAAGAACAATTAATGAGAATTTGATCATATAACCAAAGAATGAAGGCATTTTGATGCCATTTTCTTCAGCAATAGCTTTCACCATAAAGTTAGGACCATTACCAATATAAGTCATAGCACCAAAGAATACAGATCCAAGAGCGATAGCTTTAAGAAGTATTTCTGAGATACCAGCTACAGCATTACCTTCAATAGGTAGGGCAGTAGCCACACTATGGAATGCTACAGCAGTTGGGGCATTGTCAAGGAATGAGCTCAAACCACCTGCAAAATAGTAGAATTGCCAAGGTTCAGTCAATCCAAGTGATGCTGCATTTTGATTGAGGTACATAATAGTAGGAGTCATTGTTACGAAAATACCAAGGAATACTACACCAACCTCAATAATTGGACGCCATGAATATTTGTTTGCTTCGCGCACTTCTTTTTTAGTTTCGAGAAGTGACATGATAATCATTGATATAAGTACGATTTCACGGAGATAAACCAACCACCAAGGAGCATGTTCTTCAGCCATTGCAGGCAACATATCAGCATTAATAAATGCAACTGACAAAATCACGCCAATGAGGAATACGAAGTTGATTTTACCTGTGATTTGGATAGGACGTTGTTCGCGAGAGTCGGCCGAAAGATTGACCCATTCCTCTTTTTTGTACATATATGAGTCCCAAATGAAATATATGATTAGCAACAATGCACCTGTCATAGCCCACATAGGTAATAAGTTAAAGAACCATGTGAACGATGCACCACGGAGGTAGAGTAGCAACAACGGTGGATCACCAAGTGGGGTAAGAAGACCACCACAGTTTGCAACTGCTGCGATAAAGAACAACATAGTGTGTACTTTGTACTTACGTTGCGAGTTGGTGTCGATAAGAGGGCGGATGAGCAACATCGCTGCACCAGTTGTACCCATAAATGAAGCCAAAATCCAACCAAGAGCAATAAATGCTGTGTTGATAATAGGTTTAGCTTTAATGTCGCCACTGAGATGAATACCACCTGTGATAACAAATAAGGCAGTGAGAAGAACGATAAATGGGATGTAGTCACCAAAGATTTGGTGTTCGAGTTGATGCACTAATCCACATTTAATAAGATAGAACGCAGTAGGAATACCTAACAGACACGAAACAAGTAATTTGTTTCGGTTATGTTCCCACCATTCTTCCGCTACAAGCGGACCAATTGCAATCATCAATAACATGATGATGAACGGAATAGAAGCCCAAAATGGAACTTGCATTACCGCTTCTGTTGCACTTAAGAGTAACATGATTTTTTGTTTTTAATAGATTATAGTTTAAAGTTAAAAGTTATTTATACTTTTAGTATTATAAGACACGCACTATTCGTAGTGTTATGTTTTAGTCGAGTTTAAGAACGGCAAGGAATGCTTTTTGTGGTACTTCTACGTTACCGATTTGTTTCATACGCTTCTTACCTTTCTTTTGTTTTTCAAGCAATTTACGTTTACGTGAAATGTCACCACCATAACATTTAGCTGTTACGTCTTTGCGAACAGCCTTCACTGTTTCACGAGCAATAATTTTCGCACCAATGGCAGCTTGAATAGCAATATCAAATTGTTGACGAGGTATGAGCTCTTGTAATTTTTCGCACATGCGACGACCGAGTGTATAAGCATTGTCAAAGTGAATCAACGATGATAGAGCATCCACCGATTCGCCATTCAATAATATATCGAGTTTCACCAACTTAGAAGGGCGGAAACCATTCATGTGGTAGTCAAACGAAGCATAACCTTTAGAGATAGATTTAAGTTTGTCGTAGAAATCAAACACAATTTCACCTAAAGGCATATCGTAAATAAGTTCAACACGATTGCCCGATACATACTCTTGTTTTACCAATTCACCACGTTTACCAAGACAAAGAGTCATAATCTGGCCAATATAATCTGTTTTAGTGATTACAGAGGCACGGATATATGGTTCTTCAATATGGTCAATTTCAGTGATTTCTGGCAAACCAGAAGGGTTGTGCACCTCAAGACAAGCACCTTTATTAGTGAACACTTTATAAGAAACGTTAGGCACAGTAGTGATAACGTTCATATCGAATTCACGGTCGAGACGTTCTTGTACAATCTCCATGTGGAGCATACCGAGGAAACCGCAACGGAAACCGAAACCAAGAGCAGCTGACGATTCAGGTTCGAATGTCAATGATGCATCATTCAATTGGAGTTTTTCAAGCGATGCACGAAGGTCTTCAAAATCTTCTGTTTCAATCGGATATACACCTGCAAACACCATAGGTTTCACCTCTTCAAAACCATCGATAGCCTCATCACATTGGCGTTTTACGTGAGTAATAGTATCACCAACCTTTACCTCTTTCGAAGTCTTAATACCTGAAATAATGTAGCCTACATTACCAGCCGACAACTCCTTCTGAGGTACCATATCCAATTTTAAAATACCTATTTCATTTGCTTCATACTCCTTACCAGTATTTACGAATTTCACTAAATCGTTAGGTTTGATAGTACCATTAACAATTTTGAAATAAGCAATAATACCACGGAACGAGTTGAATACTGAATCGAAAATCAGACATTGGAGTGGAGCATCAGGGTCGCCCACAGGAGCAGGAATGCGCTCTACAATAGCATGCAGAATTTCATCAACACCCATACCTGTTTTGCCAGATGCACGGATAATCTCTTCGCGCTTGCAACCGAGTAACTCAACAATTTGATCCTCAACCTCATCAGGCATAGCATTATCCATGTCCATCTTATTCATCACAGGTATAATTTCGAGGTCATGCTCGATAGCCATATAGAGGTTAGAAATAGTCTGAGCTTGAATGCCTTGTGTAGCATCAACAATCAACAACGCACCCTCACACGCAGCAATAGAACGAGAAACCTCGTAAGAGAAGTCAACGTGTCCCGGAGTATCAATCAAATTAAGGGTATATTCATCATTATTATGTTTATATTTCATTTGGATTGCATGCGATTTGATGGTAATACCGCGTTCACGCTCCAAATCCATATCATCTAATACTTGTGCTTGGAGGTCTCGAGCTTCAACAGTTTGAGTGTACTCCAATAGTCTGTCAGCCAAGGTACTTTTACCATGGTCGATATGGGCTATAATGCAAAAGTTTCTAATTTTTTTCATGTATATTTATATATGTTGATATTTTCAGTAAACAAACATGCAAAGTTACAAAAAAAACAACAAAATCACAAAAAATATCTAAAAAAAAGATTGTCAAAAATAATGAAAAAATACAATAACCCCCTCCCTAATTTAAATATACTATACAGATACCTTCAAGCAACCCTCACCATACCCTCAAAATACTCACAAAAATACAATAAGTCCCCCCCTTTAACAAAATAAAAGAAGAGACAGAACATAAAGTTCTATCTCTTCTTTTATGAAAGAAAAATCAATTAAGATCAATTCTCATATTAAAGAATTTCATCAATAACAGCAGTAATTTTTGCTTCTGATGTTGCACCAACGATTTTTTTGCCTGGTACTATTTCACCGTTTTTGAAGAAAAGGAGTGTTGGTACAGAACGGATTGCAAATTCTTCTGTTGTTTCAGGAGATTCTTCGATATCTACTTCGCCTAATACTGCACGACCTTCGTATGCTGCTGCGATTTTTTCGATAACTGGTTGAAGTGATTTACATGGACCGCACCATGCTGCACCAAATTTTACAACAACTACTGCGTTGTTTGCTAAAACTTCTTTGAAGTTAGCATCTGTAATGTGTAATGCCATAATTTTAAGTTTAGTTATTAATGATTAATTATTAGTTATTAATGATTGTTTTTTAACATGATACATAATTGTGAATTAAGTATCGTGCAGTCTCTATTATCAACTATGCAAAGGTAAATAAATAAATTCATAATTCATATATCTTAATTCATAAAATTTGTTAAATTTTAAATTAAGATATTAACTATAGACTCTATAGTAACTGTAGTATTTATAATTCTCAATTTTATCGTCAAGGGCTCAAAT
>JAZQRP010000265.1:0-1854 GCA_045629685.1 Candidatus Aphodosoma sp.
AAATTACAAATTAAAATGATTGTAGTACCAGTAAAAGAGGGCGAAAACATTGAAAAAGCTCTCAAAAAATTCAAACGTAAATTCGAAAAAACAGGTGTTGTTAAAGAACTTCGTCGTCGTCAACAATTTGACAAACCATCAGTAATCAAACGCGAAAAAATGCAACACGCTATTTACGTACAACAATTGCACCAAAACGAAGACTAATATTTAGTCCGGTTGTTATACGCAAAAATTAAGCAGGATTATGATTCAATCATTTCTGCAATATATACGGTATGAGAAGAACTATTCTTCTCATACCGTTTTGTCTTATCAGAACGATATTGAGCAGTTGCGTGGTTTTATTATTACGCAGAAAGGTGATTTTGACCCGAAAAAACTTACTTCAGATGAGCTTCGAGAGTGGGTGATTGCCCTTATGGATATAGGCGAGAAACCCTCTTCGGTTAAACGTAAGATATCGGCGGTGCGCAGTTTTTATAAATTTTTGAATCTTAAAAACCTGACAGACAATAATCCAACGTTAAAGATCGTTGCTCCTAAGGTGCCTAAACCATTACCTAAATTTTTTTATGAAAAAGATTTGGATAATTGTTTGGAGATTTCGAAAAATAATTGTAACTTTGAAGGCGTAAGAAATTCTTTGATAATTGAACTTATATATCAAACCGGATTGCGTCGCTCGGAGGTAGCAGGCTTGGAAGATAAAGATGTTGATACAGGTAAGCGACAGTTGAAAGTGCTTGGCAAAGGTAATAAAGAGAGGGTGGTGCCGTTTGGCATGAAATTGGCAGAGATGATAGATGATTACCGTATTATAAGGAATCAAGAAGTCGAAATATCGACGACTAAATTTTTTGTACATGCTAAAGGTACATCGCTTAATCCGATGCATATATATAATGTAGTGAGAAAACTGATGGGTGCTGTGACTACACAGGAGAAACGCAGTCCGCATGTTTTGCGACACACATTTGCTACATCGCTCCTAAATGATGGTGCAGATGTAAATGCAATAAAAGAATTGTTAGGTCACGAAACATTGGCTGCCACTCAGGTTTATACACATGCATCCTTCGAGAAAATAAAATCTATTTATGAACGTACCCATCCAAGGGGAAAAAAGTAAGGAGGAATTATGCAAGTAAGAATTCAATCAGTGCATTTTGATGCAACAGAAAAATTGCAACAATTTATCGAGAAAAAAGTAACTAAACTTGAACGTATATACGATGACCTCTCAACAGCTGAGGTTGTTTTGAGTGTAGTTAAGCCAGAAACTGCAGAGAATAAAGAAGCAAAAATCACACTTTTGGCACCAAATTCAGAATTTTTTGCTTCAAAAGTATGTGATACGTTCGAAGAAGCTATCGATTTATGCGTAGAAGCACTCGAAAAACAAGTTAAAAAAGCAAAAGAGAAAAAATAAGGCTTTAGCAATAATAACCTGCAAAACTTTGATACTCAGCGAATAATCGAGTTGGTATTTTCGGTGTTATAAATTTTTGAAAGAAAATTCCCGAAAAGTTTTGCAGATTCAAATAAAATGTCTATCTTTGCAAGCCGTTAGAGAAGAACAATTCTTAACGGTTTGTAAAGATTTTTGAATGCCTCTTTAGCTCAGTTGGCCAGAGCACGTGATTTGTAATCTCGGGGTCGTTGGTTCGAATCCGACAAGAGGCTCAAAAAAGTTCCTTGATTTATTTTATGATATTATTAAGGTAATGGGCAGTTACCAGAGTGGCCAAATGGGGCTGACTGTAACTCAGCTGTCTTTCGACTTCGGTGGTTCGAATCCATCACTGCCCACTCCTCCACTGGACTTTGCTGTTGTAGCTCAGTGGTAGAGCA
>JAZQRP010000266.1:0-15211 GCA_045629685.1 Candidatus Aphodosoma sp.
ACCGCTTGGCCTCCGACTTTGCCTTCAATCTCTTGAAGTGGGAGTGAAGGCATACTTTGTGGCGTGCCGTAGGTGTCGGAATCAAAGAAATTTGATGGGACAATTACGACTTTGTATTTCGACCATTGAGTTTTATCATCGCAATAGCCTACGTGGTGGGCATGGTGCTCATCATGGATTAGGAATTGGATGATATAGTCAATGATTTTGGACATAAGTAGTAAGTAGAAAGTCGTATGACTTGTATGTGTTGATGTCGAAATTTTTTCTTTCTATTATTTTTATTGTTGTTGATTTTCTGCTTGTTGTTGCTGTTGTTGGAGTTTTGCTTGTTGAGCTTCGTAGGCTTTTTGGGCGTCGTGGGCTACTGGGTCGAACAACTTGATTTCGCGAGGTTTGCGCTCTTCTTGTTTAGGGAAAGGGAGCGGGTTGGCATGCATGCGTTTGTAGGTTTCGCGGTTGCGGACGATGTGTACGGCTTCGTAGATAGCCTCGCGCATAGAGAGTTCGTTGGCAATGTTTTTACCAGAGATGTCGTAACCAGTGCCGTGGGCTGGAGATGTGCGCACGAATTTGAGACCTGCGGTGATATTCACGCCTTTTTCGGTAGTGAGAGCTTTGAAAGGAGCGAGGCCTTGGTCGTGATACATAGCGAGTACGGCGTCGTAGTGTTGGAATTTGCCAGAGCCAAATAGACCGTCGGCAGCGAGAGGACCAACGCAAACGATACCTTCGGCAATAGCCTCTTCGACAGCAGGTTTGATGACTTCGAGTTCTTCAGAGCCAAGGAGACCGTTGTCGCCTGCGTGAGGATTAAGTCCAAGTACAGCGATGCGAGGGCGCACGATGCAGAAGTCTTCTTGTAGAGACTTGTTGAGAAGACGGAGTTTTTTGAGAATAGCCTCTTTAGTGATGGCTTGAGATACCTTAGTGATAGGCATGTGGGTTGTGACCAAAGCAACACGAAGGCGGTCGCTTGCGAGAATCATAAGAGATTCGGAGCCTGCACGGTTTTCGAGATATTCGGTATGACCTGGGAATTTAAAAGTATCGCTTTGGATAGTTGCTTTGTTGATAGGTGCTGTGACAATAGCATCGATTTTGCCAGCGAGGAGGTCGGCTGTTGCTGCTTCGAGGGCTTCGAGGGCTGATTTGCCAGCTTCGGGAGTAGGTTGTCCGAGTTCGACTTTGGGTTCGTCGGCAGATGTGTTGACGATGCTGATTTTGTGAGGATTGACATCGTCGGCAGAGCGAGATACGCTGATTGTGTAAGAGTCAATGCCGAGTGATTTTTTGTGGTAGCTTGCTGCTTTAGCAGAGCCGTAGATGATAGGCGTGCATTGTTCGAGGATGTGTTGGTCGGTAAGGGCTTTGAGGATTACTTCGTAGCCGATGCCATTGATGTCGCCTTGAGTGATGCCTATTTTAAGTTTTTTTTCCATGTTTGTTATTTTTTTAATGCATAATGCACAATTTATATATATTTTTTTGATTTTTGATACGTAATTAGCGTATTTTTTTGTGGCGGTTTTCTATGGTACACCTATGGTGAAGGTATGGTAAGAGTAAGGTGTAAAAAGTTGTGATTTTTGATATTTATTAGTTTGTGTTTTTTGCAGTGATGACTACTTCGTTGACTTCGTGAGGGAGTAGGAGCGAGTAGATCATAGCTTCTAATTGACGGAGAGGGTTGCGTTTGTCGTATTTTGGAGCAAAGACGAAACCTTCGATTGTGATGATTTGCATGTTCATTTCGTCAACGCGAGTGAGCATTACGAATGGGCCGCCCATGTGTTCGCCCTCTTTCATTTTCCAAAGACCACGAGTTTCGGCACACCAAGCGTTGTTGTGTGTTACGAAGTTGGTTACAGGTGGGAGGAAGCGATATTCAGTGCCCATATAAGAGCCTTCGACACCGCCAGGCATGTTGGCTTTCATAACAGAATCGCGGCGAGCCATGATGGCTTCGTGAGTTAAATCGTCGATTGATTTGTAAGGTGTTGTGTATATCACGATGTCTTGACGAATGAGGGCACTGCCGTTTGTAATCCAAAGGAAGTTGTCTTTTTCCTCGAATTTATTCATTGAAGTTGGCATGGCGATTTTGCATCCAAATTGTTGGTAAACACGTCGTAGAGCATCAGCGTTGATGTTGCTACGATAGAAATCGACCATGCGTTCGCGTTCTGCCATGATGAAATAGTCGGAGATAGTAGAACCACTTGTTTCGAGAAGATTTTTAAGTGATTCGTTATCGGGAGCAACTATAGTGGCGAGAGCTTGAGTATTAGCCCAGCGATTGCGACTGAGGTTGATTTTGGCTTGAGTGTATTTGTTGGGATTTACCTCTACGAAGACAATGTTGCGAGTAGCTTTGAGTAGGTTATCGAAATGGATAGGTGCTACTTTTGACATTTTGAACATAGGTTCGGGTTGAGGTAGAATTGGGGTAGGTGCATTTAAAACATAGTACATAGCTTCGCCAGCAGGAGTGCGATAGAGGCTATCATCGATGACGAGTAGAACTTCGTAAGCTGCACCAGATACGGATGGTAAGTATGTTGTTTTTTTGCCGTTGTTATCTTTACAACCGCTGAAAAGTATGACAGAGATTGTTATTAATGCGAATAATAGTTTTTTCATATTATTTTATACGTTTTACGGATTTTAAGGCTTTAATTTTTAGTAGATTTTTGCATAAGTTGTTGATGTCGTCGGCACTATATACATAGATATCGAGTGTGCCATTGAATACACCATCTGTTGTATCGATGTTGATATTTTTGATGTTGATAGCATAGTCGTCGCTGATGACTTGGACTATTTGTTTTAGAAGTCCGGTTTGGTCAACACCTGATATTTCGATAGTAGTGAGGAATGAGAGTACTTTTTGAGTTTCCCATTTGGCTGATAGGATTCGGTTGCCGTAACTGGCTTGGAGTTTTTGAGCAACAGGGCAATCGCATTTATGCACGATGACATCACCACCAGTTTCGATGAAACCAAGTACGTTGTCGCCTGGAATAGGTTGACAGCAATCGGCAATTTTGTAGCCTGAGCCCACGTCAGCATCGGTAATGTGTAATGTTTTTTTAGGATTGTGTTGTGTAGGTTGAGAAGTAGTCTCTTCTTTTTTGTCATCATTACCAAATTGGAGTTTCCAGATTCGCATCCATTTGTTTTTAGTTTTGTTTAAGAAGAGAGAAGGTATGACTGATGTGTCTATTTTGCCTTTTCCGATAGCAGAATAGAGGTTGTTTACGTCGGTGATTTTGAAGTGGTCGAGAACGACTTGTAGAGTTTGATTATTAACAGGTTGACCTACAGAATTGATGGCTTCTTCTATTGCATCTTGTCCTTTTTTGACGATTGCTTTTAATTCTTTTTTAAGGATAGTGCGTAGTTGGGCTTTGGCTTTACCAGTGGTACAGAAATCGAGCCATTCCATTTGCGGTTTTTGGCTTTTTGATGTAAGGATTTCTACTTGGTCGCCACTTTGGAGTTCGTAACTAACAGGAACAAGTCGATGATCAACTTTTGCGCCAATGCAGTGAGAACCGATGTCGGAGTGGAGGTGAAAAGCAAAGTCGAGAGCAGTTGAGCGGGCTGGCATCTTTTTGATGTCGCCTTTAGGTGTAAATACAAATATTTCGGTAGAATAGAGATTGAGTTTGAATGTGTCCATAAACTCGACGGCGTTGGTGAAGTCGCTTGTGTCGAGCATCTCTTTGATGGATTTGAACCATTTGTCGAGGTCAGACTCTTCTTGTTCGCCAGTTTTGTATTTCCAGTGAGCAGCGAGGCCTTTTTCGGCAATGTCGTTCATACGTTGACTACGGATTTGCACTTCAATCCAGTTACCACCAGGACCCATAACTGTGACGTGAAGAGCCTCGTAACCATTTGATTTTGGTGTATTGATCCAGTCGCGAGTACGGTCAGGGTGAGGGGTATAGATGCTTGTAATAGCAGAGTATGTCACCCAACAGTTGGCTTTTTCGTTTTCGTTAGGTTTTGGTTTGAGGATAATACGAATAGCTAATAGATCATATACTTCTTCAAAAGTGATGTGTTTAGTTTGCATCTTTTTGAAGACGCTATATGGTGATTTGATGCGTTTTACGATTTCGTAGTCGTAGCCGTATGAGTCAAGAATTTTTGTAATAGGTTGAATGAAAATGCGGAAAGCGTCCTCCAACATAGGAGTTACTTGCATTATTTGGCGTTCGAGTTTAGTATAGATGCTTGGTTGTTCGTATTTGAAGCTGAGGTTTTCTAATTCAGTTTTGATTAAGAAGAAACCAAGTCGTTGCGCAAGAGGGGCGTAGATATATTGAGTTTCGCCAGTGATTTTTAGTTGTTTGGCAGGAGGCATAGAGCCGAGAGTACGCATATTGTGAAGGCGGTCAGCCATTTTGATGAGGATAACGCGTACGTCTTCGGGGATAGTGAGAATAAGTTTGCGGAAATTTTCGGCTTGCGCAGATGCCCCTTCGCCAAATATACCACCCGATATTTTGGTAAGACCAGCAACGATAGAGGCAATTTTAGGGTTGAATTCGTTGGCAATATCTTCGACAGTGTAGTCGGTGTCTTCGACGACATCGTGGAGTAGGGCAGCACATATAGAGGTAGAACCTAAACCAATTTCGTTGACCACAATGCGAGCTACGGCAAGGGGGTGCATGATGTAAGGTTCGCCAGAGCGACGTTTTACACCACCATGCGCTTTGTTAGCAAATTCAAAGGCTTTAGTGATAATTTCGACCTTTTGTTTATGAGCAGTTGCGGCATAGTCGCGTAGAAGAGCTTTGAATTCGGATTGAATCATCTCTTCTTCTTGTTCGGGTGTTAGGTTGTGATAGTCAATCATATGTTAGTATAGAGTTTTAGTCCATTACGTTACCAGCATTAGTGGCAAGTTGTATCATACGGTCGTATTCTTCAGGAGATAAGTCGAGGAAGTAGTAGTTGAGAGGGTCAACGTTTTTACCTTTGTATTCAACTTCGTAGTGAAGGTGAGGACCTGTACTTTTACCTGTATTGCCTACTGTGCCAATTATCTCGGCACGAGTGAGTTTTTGACCTTTTTTGACTTTGATTTTATGCATGTGAGCATAAAGAGTTTTATATTCAAAACCGTGGTCGATTATGACAGTATTGCCATAGCCTTGTTTCCAGCCAACAAATTCAACAACACCATTGCCTGTGGCGTAGATGTCGGTGCCAGTAGGGGCAGTGAAGTCCATGCCTTGGTGGAATTTGCGAGTACGATATACGGGATCAATGCGATACCCAAATCCAGATGCAATGCGAGTGAGGTCCTTGTTGAGGATTGGTTGAATGGCAGGGATATGTTGAAGTTTTTGTTCGTTGCTTTTTACTAAAAGCATTAAATCGTCATACGATTTTGATTGAACGTATAATTGTTTGCTAATATCATCAGTTTTGCGTGTTGTTTCAACCAAAATGGCAGCCGTATTCATTTTAGAGAGCTCTTCATAGCGGTGATTGTTGAGAGAAGTGCTATGACGAACATTGTCAGGAATAGAATCGGCTTGGAAGATTACTCTATAGAGATTATTATCACGTTGTTTGATGTCAGCCAAAACATCATTCATTTGTTCTAATCTTCGATTGAGTAGTTCGTATTGAATCTCCATTCTTTCGTTTTCGGCTTTTAGGCGTTTTTCGTCAGGAGAGTCGATGATGATAGTGAATACAATGAAGAATAGGAAGCCAATGAAAGCACTTGAGAATAGGTGCAATGTTAGCTTCTTTAGGGTTTTTCCAATTGACGTTTCGACACGTTCAAATGAAAGAGTTTCGGGGTTGAATTGTAATTTAACTTTCTTTTTTGCCATTTTATATTTTATAGATAACTATAGAGATGATAGTAACTATAGGTATTTATAGGTTTTATTTTTATTTATTTTTGACAACCCAAATTAGGCTTGGAAAGTGGTCGGAATAACCATTGAGCCAATTACGACCTGCGTGAGTGCGAAGAGGGTAGCCTTTGTATTTGCCTTCTTGTTGTTTTAGGAACTCTTTATTGAATATTTCGGTTTTCCAATAGCTGAGAGATTTACGGTTTTTCTTTAACCACGCTTGAGAAACAATGATTTGGTCGAATAAATTCCATTTGCCCTTGTAGGCGAGAGTACCGATGCCTTGTTCGTATAGGGCGTATGTAGTATTGTAAAGTTCGCCTGGTTTGGTTTGTTTTATTTGTGATTTTGCACCAAGTATTTCAGTAACAGAAGTGTTAATAGGATCGTCGTTTAAGTCGCCCATTATGATAATTTTTGCATTAGGATTGAGTGCGAAAAGAGAATCGCAAATGTGTTTTGTAGTGCGGGCAGCTTCAGCGCGACGAGGTTTTGAGCGTTCTTCTCCTCCTGAACGAGAAGGCCAGTGAAGTACGATTATGTGTATTTCTTCTCCATCGAGAGTACCAGATACGCAGAGTTGATCGCGTGTGAAGAAATTTTCTAATTCAGTAGTGATTCGAGTTGAAGTTACGTTGGTTGGGGTAAATAGTTCTGTATTGTATAATAAACCCACATCAATGCCACGATTATCAAGACCTTCTACCAATATTGGTTTAAGATTGCGGTCGATAATAGCGGGTTCTTTTACTAAATCTTCAAGGACATTGATATTCTCGATTTCAGAAACACCTAAAATAGCTAAATTTTGGGGCATTTGAGAAATGGCATACGCCATTTTTTGTTGTTTGTTTATATATTTTTGTGTTCCCCACGCGTAGTCACCATCAGGGAGAAATTGAGCATCATTTTTGGTAGGATCGTCGATAGTGTCAAATAGGTTTTCAAGATTGTAAAATCCTATAACATAGGAATTAAGTGGGCGTTTTTGGGCATAGGTTGAAAGAGTGGCAAGTAAAATAACGAGCAATAGGATTAGCCTTGTTTTTTTCATATTTTGTATTGTTTTTTATGGATTAAAAAGTTGTAAGATTAAGCGCAAATTACATGCAAAGATACAATTATTTTTGTGAATTTACAAGTTTTTGGGGATATTTTCTAGAGAATGAGAGTTTGATATAATTTTTTTTCGAGTAAAGAGTGAAAAAATGTAATTTTTATGTCGATTAGTGTTTTTTACAAAAAAACTCGGCAAAGCACCGCTTTTGCCGAGTTTTAATTATTAGAGTAGAAAATATTGATTATAAAACAACTTTTTGTACCTCACCGCCAACATTCACCACATACACCCCACGAGGCAATTGAAGTTCAGTGTCATGGCCCGAATAAATCAATTTACCTGCCATATCAAGCACGTAATAGTCTGTTTCTGCGCCTTCAACATGTAAGATTCCATTACGGCTATAAACATTTGCCGAAGTTATTTGTACATTTTCAACTGGAGTTTCATCTAATTCAAATGTAGCACTTAATTCAATATCTTCAGTAACTGTAATAGTGCGTGGATTTTCGGTGTTACCATCTGACCATTTCTCAAAGTGATAACCTTTATCTGCTATAGCCTCAATAGTTACTTTAGTACCATAGTCGTATGTTCCAGAGCCTGTAACACTACCATTACCATTAGATTTAAGAGTTACTTGATATTGGTCAATAGCAAATTCAGCAGTAAGATTTATATTTTCAGTAACTGTAATAGTACGTGGATTTTCGGTGTTACCATCTGACCATTTCTCGAAATGATAACCTTTATTTGCTATAGCCTCAATAGTTACTTTAGTACCATAGTCGTATGTGCCAGAGCCAGTAACGCTACCGTTGCCATTAGATTTAAGAGTTACTTGATATTGGTCAATAGCGAATTCGGCAGTTAGTGTCATATCCTCAGTAACGGTAATTTTACGTGGATTTTCTGTGTTTCCATCTGACCAACGTACAAATTTATAACCAGCATTCGCTTTAGCTTCTACTTGTGCTATATTATCTTCACATGAATTTTGTTTTGTTATAGTAGCGACACCCATTGATGCATCATTTACATTTATGGTTAATAGCGGAGGAAGCCCAACTCCAACAAAGTTAGTAAAATATTTCCAACCCTCTGTTGTTTGATATGTAGATATAGAATTACAAGGCACTTTTACTTGTATTGATTTTGGAACATTAACAAATGCATAATTTGCTAAAGAAGGAGGATTGGTTGCCTCAACAATCAATTCGTTTATTGATGAGCAAGAATAAAATGCATAACTATCAATCGAAGTTACGCTATTAGGGATTGTGATAGAGATTAAAGATGAATTATGAAATGCATATTCTCCAATAATTCTCACATCGCTAGGTATAATTGTATTTTTTCCACCTTTTATTAATTTATTTTCTGAAGTAAAAATAATAGCATTACATTTATTTTTACTATTAAAAACACCATTGTTGCTATTTACAACTATATTTGCTAATTCGGGACAATAATTAAATGCGTCAGTCGCAATATAATTTACACTACTGCCTATAGTTACTGATGTTAATGATGAACATTTATAAAATGTTTTCGTACCAATCGAAGTTACATTATTAGGGATTGTGATAGAGGTGAGGGATGAGCATTCATAAAATGCATAATTACCAATCTTAGTTACGCTATTAGGGATTATGATTGAGGTCAAGGATGAACAACCATCAAATGCAGCGGGTCCAATTGAAGTGACTTTGTTAGGAATGTCAATTGATGTTAATGATGTACAACCTGCAAATGAACGGTTTCCAATAGATGTTACATTGCTAGGTATGTCAATTGACGTTAATGATGTACAACCTTCAAATGAACTGTTTCCAATAGATGTTACATTGCTAGGTATGTCAATTGAAGTTAAATTAGACAGACCACAACATAAATAATTAGGTATGGATTTTATATTACTACCAAAAGTGATATTGTTTATTTGATCTTTTATTGAATAAAATGGAGTTTGGCTACAATAGTCATCTTCACATTCTATTACATTCCATTTAATTGAAGTTAATGATGTACAACCTTCAAATAGGTCTCCTATGCCAATAATATTATTGCTATTTATAGTTACAGAGGTTAATGATTTACAACCATAAAATGCATCACCACCAATAGCTACTGCATTATTAGGAATGTCAATTGACGTTAATGATTCACAATAACAAAATGCTTTAGCTGCAATCCTAAGTTCACTATAAGGCTGAATTTTACAATTAGGTATAGTGATTGAAGTTAATTTTGAGCAACCCAAAAATGCAGAGCGTCCAATATTAGTTAAATTATTACCAGCGAAAGCTACTGATGTTAAACGATCACAACCTCTAAATGTTTCATCATATATGTTTGTTATAGTTGCAGGAATATATATTGAAGTTATTCCAGAGAACCAAAATGCATCTTTATGAATAGAGGTGACTATATATGTATTCCCTTTATATTTAACACTTGAAGGAATTATGATATCTCCTGAATAATTTTTGTTAATAGGTTTGGCTACTTCTGCAGTTGATGATGAGAAATTATATTCAATGCCATCTACTACTGCTGGAAATGCCATCGTTGTAATGAACAACGATAGGATTAAAGTAAAAATTCTTGTTTTCATAGTTTTAAGGTTTTATTTGGTTATACATGTTTTCCCAATCTTGAATTCGTTTTGGTAAGTTTGTTTGGTTTGAGTTATAGTAATTAGCATATTCTCTTTGAGTAAAGAGCAATCTGTAACTTTGCTCCCCAGCCTTGCCGATGTGCCACAAAAAGTAGTCTAATAATTCAAATTTAAGTTTTCCTGAGTTTTTTGGATCCCATAAATTTGGGTCAGCATTAGCAAGAGTATCTACTATGCGTTTTATAGCCACTATAAATTTTTCTATATTATCAAGACCTGTTGATAATGGCGTTAATCCCATATATTTTTCCATTGGACGAATCAAATTGCGCACAATTCTATCGTAAATGGGGAAACCATAGTCATCAACTTGTTGAATTAATGCTACAAAATAGAAATATTTTGACAATAAAGAGATTGCTTTGCCTGCTTTACTGCCATTAATATAACCATATTCATCATTAAAGGCATTGATGAGTGGAAGACTAAATTTGGTATATGGTGTAACAGAGCGACGAATAAGCCCTCCTTGTTGTTGTGGAAAGCTTATCAAATACGCTAAACTTTGCGCTAAATGTGCATCTGAATGATTGCCATTTCCGTCATCACATAAATCCCAAATAACATCAGTCATTTCTTCTAAACCAAAACTGCGCATGCGATTGATATTAGTAGAATAAAGAGAATCTATCAATATCAGACGATGGTAGATGTCCATTTTAGAGAATTGATGAGGACATGTAGGGCATGGGCAAGGTCGGAATGTGCGTTTGATAACTTCAATGTTATTCCCAAAGGCAGTATTCGAAGAGAGAGCTTTCAAATCTTTTTCTTCTGCCAACATACGCCTAATACAATCATTTATAGATTGTATGTTCTTTGTGTTTAACTGTTTGTTTTCCATAGATAATGGTTTAACGTTAATATTTAATTGTTTACAAATAGACATAAAAAAACGTGGAATTCGACTGTTGTCGTTCCACGAACTGAGGCCTTCGCATTGCCCAATTATCTTAGAACAACAACGCGAAGCCCACGCCGATATATTATATACCCAAAACGGAGATACAACATGAGTTGCACCTCGCAAAGAGTATTGATATAATACACTCATAGGACATCTAACGTTGCTAAGTCTGAAGATAATTTTGAAAGTTGCGAAGTTTCAGAACATCAGAACAAAGCGTCGATAAACGCCTATAAACAATATGTCTGCTAATCCCACCCAACAGAGCAGACGCCCCGACGTGGAATCAGCAATGCAAAGGTAAGGATTATTTTTGATTGTGCAAAATTTTGAGGTGGGAAAATGCTTGTTTTTGGGATTATAGTTGTTATTTCTTTTACTTGTTTTGTTCGTTCGGGGCATAGCAAACTATGTATTTATAAATTTATTATGACATTGTCGGTTTGGTGACCGATAGGACACAGTATGCTATGTCCCTACTTTTATGGAGTGATGGATTTTATTGAGATAAAGGCGAACTTATTCTGTATATAGGATTATAGTATATTTATAGTATATTTATCCTATATTTATAGTATATTTATCATATATTGTAGGTAAGGAGAAGTTCGGGTTCTTAAAGTAGTTTTGTTTTTTGTAATAGTTTGCCCCCGTTGGGGACGAGGGGAGGTTATCTGTCCGCAGGTTTCCTCCTTTCAGTCATTTTTTCGCCATAAGGCTCAAGACCGCTGGTTCGAGGAGATTATATGTCATTGTTTTGTCGGTTTTTATTTTTTTTTGGGGGGTATTAGATTATTTAGGGCATAGTATGATAGTGGGTATAAGAAAAAGGCTGTATCAAACTAATTTTGACACAGCCTTTTGTTATTTTGTTTTTATAAGATTTATTTGCTGTAGAGGATTACAGCAGAAGTGTATGGCACATTGATTTTTTCAGAGAAATTGCCTAAACCTGCTTCGTTGATTTTAGCATCGTAGCAGGCAGCGGTCCAATTGCCTTCAGGAAGAGGCATTTCAACAGCCTCAGTGTTGCCATTGTAGATGACATAAATTTTGTTCCATGTGTCACCCGCAAGAGTGCCATCGAGTGAGTAGGCAACTACATTAGCAGGGGCATCGGCAAAGTTGATTGCTTGAGCCACTTGAGTAGCATCGCTCATGCGGAATGCAGGGTGAGCTTTGCGGAGAGCGATGAGATTGCGGTAGTAGTTATATACTTCGGCGTATTTAACTTTGTTAGTCCAATCGATTTGGTTGATTGAGTCAGGAGATTGGTATGTGTTGTGAACGCCTTTTTTGTCACGGAGAACCTCTTCGCCAGCATAGATGAAAGGTACACCTTGAGCTGTGAATACGATTGTTTGACCGAGAAGGTCCATGCGGATGATTTGTTCGATTGTAGCTTCAGGGTGAATTGCTTTGAGCTTATCAACAACACATGGGTCATCGTGGCAAGACATATAGTTGATAACTTGAGCAGGAGTAGTTGCGTATGCTACATTTGTGTGAGCAACTTTTGTAAGGTCAATTTGAGGGTGAGCTGTAGCACCAACAACACCGAATTTGATTGATTCTTCAAGACCACGGCCTGATACGAAACCACCTTTGTTGCCATCAGTCCATTTGCCACGGAGACCATCGCGGATATCATCGCTGAATACGCCTACAGGAGTGAATTGTTGAGCATTGTTTTTCACAGCGCGGAGTTCTTCTGGAATACCGCAACCACCTGCAGCCCAACCTTCGCCATGGATAGAGATAGTAGGGTCGATAGCATCAACAGCAGCACGGATTTGGTTCATAGTTTCGATATCGTGAATACCCATCAAGTCGAAACGGAAACCGTCCATGTGGTATTCTTCTACCCAATATTTGATAGATTCAACCATGAAACGGCGCATCATAGCGCGTTCTGAAGCAGTTTCGTTGCCACAGCCAGAACCATTGCCCCATGAACCATCTTCGTTCATACGATAGAAGTAACCAGGAGCTTGGAGGTTGAGGTGAGAATTGTCGCCTACGAAAGTGTGGTTATATACAACGTCCATAATCACGCGGATACCAGCAGCATGGAGTTGTTGAATCATAGTTTTGAGTTCGAGAATACGAGTTGCAGGAGAATATGGGTCTGTAGCATAACCACCTTCTGGTACGTTATAGTTTTTAGGGTCATATCCCCAGTTGTATTTATTGTCAGCGAGGTGAGTTTCGTCAATTGAGCCGTAGTCGTAGCTTGGGAGGATTTGGACGTGAGTGATACCAAGTTCTTTTAAGTGGTCGATACCAGCTGCTAATCCGTCAATAGTTTTTGTACCTGCTTCGCTAAGACCGAGGAATTTGCCAGGGTAAGAGCTACCTGAAGAAGGGTGGATTGTGTAGTCGCGCATGTGGACTTCATAAATCACTGCATCAGTGAATGATTTCATCTCTGGGCGAACATCATTTTCCCAACCTTCAGGGTTAGTTGTTGCCCAATCAATAATAGCAGCGCGTTCGCCATTTACGCCTACAGCTTTAGCCCAAATACCAGGAGTAGGTTCGAGCCATTGATCGTTTTGTTTGATTTGGAAAGTGTAGAATTTGCCAACGAGGTCTTCTTTAACTGTATAAGTCCAAGTACCATTTTTGTCATATTTCATGTCGAATACTTGAGAAGGTGCTCCTTCTAACCCATCTTCGTAGATGTTAAGACGAACTTCTTGAGCAGCAGGAGACCAAGTGCGGAAGAAAGATTGTTTAGGTGAGTAGGTAACACCCAAGTCAGAACCTTTATATTCAGGATATTCATCTACTGAATTATAGGTTTTTGGTTTGTTGCAGCAAGCAGACATTAGTGTTGCTACAATTGCAATCATAGAAATGAGTTTTAGTTTCATAATATTAAATAAAAATTATTTTATTGAATTTATTTTGTTATTTAAATTTGCACTTGGTTACTCACCTTTTTTTTCTTCTTTTGTGTTTGTTTTGAAGTTACCAATATTCCAAGTCCAACCAATTTGGAAATTGAAACATTGAGTTCGATTTGGAATGTGTATTTTTAGATCTTGCCCATTTTCCATCTCTCCTAGATTTAAGCGTGCAAAATTTAGAGGAATATAATCTGCTAATAAATACATGTTAAATATACCAGCACGTAGATTTAGTCCCAAACCTAAATTACCCCAACGTCCATTTATAAAAGAATAATCGACAGTTGCTTTTAGCCAATTTAGAGGACGTAGATTTAAAGCTAAAGTAACTTCATCTTTTATTCTATTATTGTTAAATGTTAATCTATTGACTGCACCAAAAGATATTTTGTTTTTTAGAATACCATATTCAACCCCAGTATAGAAATTAGCATGTAGCATTGTTGTATATGGATCTTCTGCTCCATATGTTTTTATTGTACCTATGATATCTTCTCCTAATTGGGTAAATATATCGGTAATTTGGTCTGTATTAAGAGAATCTCCAACGGTATAATCAATTAATTCGGTTATTTCATGTGAACCTTTCATGCTACCAGATAAAGAATTTCTTCTCCAATATATAATTCCCAGATTAGTTATAGATGCAGAAAATGTAAGATTTTTAATCGGTTGATATGTAAAACCTAAGTCAATAGCACCACCTATACCTGCAGGTTTATATAAGAGAGATATTAATTCATTTGTATTTTGAAGAGCTATTGACGAAATATCTATGCCTCCATTTTCATTTGTGTTAAATTCAAGAGGAAGAGAGGCTCTTATTGCTCCGTCAGTTTCTAATGTCCATGCTTGTCGAGAAATACCCAAATTTAATTCATCAATTTGTGTACTTATATTTGCATATCCCATTAAAAATTTTGCTTTAACACCAATTTGCCATTTTTTATTTATTTGGTACATATACCCTAATCCAATTTTTGAGTATAAAGATGCATCTATACCAAGGGTGCTGAAATCAAAGGTATTAACGTTGTGAGGATCTTGTGCTCCATATAGTGCTAATTTAAATATGTCGCGAGGTATATAAGCATATGCTTCGGCATTAATACCCATGTCAAAAGTAAAATAGTGCTTCTTTACTTTAAAACCAAATGATAATATATTTAAACCCAAATCAAATTTAGTTTCAGTTGAAGGAGCTAAATTATTATAAAATTGGTCTATACCTTGTTGTGAACTTAAAAATAGGGTAGATGTACCATTTTGCTTGTATATAAAATCGTTAAAAATAAAATTATTATTACCAAAATTCATATACAAGTTAGGTAAAAATATGAAATCCAAATAAAAATTGCAATTTGGAATAAATGCGGGATTAATATTATTGCGTTCAGCAATATTATCCATAAAATACAATGTGTTTGTATTCTGAGCATTACTAATGTTTATTGTTATAATTGCAAATAAACTAACAGTAATATATTTTATAAATTTTTTCATAGTATTTAAATTATTCTAGAGATTTTGAAGTTATGTTAATTTTTGGTTTTACGTATGCACTTAGCTTAATGTCTATTTTATCTGTTGATTGAATATAAATTAAAGATTCATTATCATATCCTTTTAAATTTACATCAAACATAATTTGTTTTGTTTTGACTATGTCTTGTATTAAATCATTGTTAATGCTAATTGTTTTATTTTGTTCTGTAGGTGTAGCTACTTTTCCTTGTTCATCAACAATAGCTCCAATTATTT
>JAZQRP010000267.1:0-8860 GCA_045629685.1 Candidatus Aphodosoma sp.
CTTGAGGATTACCTGTGAAGAATTCGAGGTTTTTAGACTTAGCAAGTTCGATGATTTCTGGATCAAGTTTACCTGGCAACTGACCAGCTTTACCAAGAATCATATCCCAAGTGTTAGCATCAATCATAGACCAACGTTCACCACCACGGCTCATTGCAAATACGTTCATCAATGCAACGTTTTTAACGTATTGTGAGAATGGAGTAACCAAAGGTGGGTTACCGAGTTTAGGCCAAATATATTTAACTTCGTCGAAGAGTTGAACGAGGAGTTCGTCTTCGTTCAATTCTGCTTTACCTTGAGCTTTGAGGTTAGAGTTGATAGCTGCGTGAACACCTTTCAAGTCGGCCATCAAAGAACCCATCATACCACCAGGAAGACCGCAACCAACAAGCAATGAAGACATGAAACGGTTACGAGGGTCAATAAAGTAACCCAAGAAGTCATCCATAAAGCTTTGAGTCAAGCGACGAGCTTCCATATAAGCTTTCATGTTGATTTCTGGCACTTTGAAACCTTCAGCCTTGAACATTTCGCTAATAGTGATAACGTCTGGGTGAACCATACCCCAAGAAAGTGGTTCCATAGCAACATCGAATACATCGCCACCAGCTTTAGCAACTTCGAGCATAGAAGCTACAGAGAAACCAGGACCTGTATGACCGTGATATTGAACTACGATTTCAGGGTGATTAGTTTTGATAGATTTAACGATTTGACCGAGTACTGTAGGACGACCAATACCTGCCATATCTTTCAAACAGATTTCTTGTGCGCCTTCAGCGATAAGTTTCTCAGCCATATTGATATAATACTCAGCAGTGTGTACTTGAGAGTGAGTGATACACATAGTAGCTTGAGCAGTCATACCTGCAGCTTTTGCCCATTTGATAGAAGCAGCAATATTGCGAACATCGTTCAAACCGCAGAAGATACGAGTAATATCCACACCTTGAGCATGTTTTACTTTATACATCAATTCACGCACGTCAGCAGGAACTGGGTTCATACGCAAAGCATTAAGACCACGGTCGAGCATGTGAGTTTTGATACCTGCTTCGTTGAAAGGTTTTGTAAATGTACGAACTGCAAGGTTAGGGTTTTCACCATATAATAAATTCACTTGTTCAGATGCACCACCATTAGTTTCTACGCGAGCGAAACAGCCCATATCGATGATAACTGGTGCAATTTGTGCCAATTGGTCTTTACGAGGCACATATTTACCTGACGATTGCCACATGTCACGGTAAACCAAGCTAAATTGAATTTCTCTTGCCATGTTTTTTTAGTTTTATAGTTAGATTTTTGGTTTATTGTCCTATGATTTTAGACATAGATTTTCACTCAACATTTGAGCATGTAAATTTCGTAATTATTTTTGAATTAACCAAATTTTAAAATATGTTTTTCAACATGTTTTAGTAGAACTTTATTTTTCCATTTTCGAGTTGCAATTTTACTATTTTTCTACCATTCTCGCCATCTGCATCGTCATAACTTTTAGAAGAAAAATTGGTGATAATTTGATTGTATCCTCCTGTTTCTTCTTGTGTAAGAGTTTGATTTGTATGCTCATGGCCAGCTAAAACAAGTTCCACATTATGTTGTTTAGCAACTCCTTCAAATAATAATCGCACGATAAGATTATTAAATTTACTACGAGCAGAATGCAATGGATGGTGCAGTGCAATTATCTTATTTACGCCTTTTCCTACTTTTTCCAAATTACTTTTCAACCATTTACGTTGCTTAAACTGACGAAATATTGGTTGATTAGAATCTAGAATATAAAGGTGTGTATTGCCAAAATCCAACTCACAACAACCGATTGTTGGTGCATTATTATCTTCTAAAAAATATGGGAAAGTATAGAAAAATCGCTCATCGGGATATTTATTTATACCCTTATGATAATCATGATTCCCTACAATCGATATCATAGGCACCGACATGCGCAATGGTTCGAACGAATGGAAGTAAATATCCCATTTATCTTGATGCGGACGATCAATAAGGTCTCCTAATTGCAGTATAAAATCGGGATTATGCTCGTTTGCTAATTGAATTACGGTAGAATCAGTTTCGGGATTTATCATTTTATCTTGCAAATCACCTAAAACGAGTATCAATAAAGAATCTGGGTTATTGACTTTTGTTGTGTAATATGGCGTCGTATTCACTATAGAAGCAATAGAATCTATAGTCTCTATGGCATAGCTATATACGCCTTCTTGCACTGAGACTTCGCTCCAATAGTAAATTGCCTCTCCTCCACCCGATTTAATCCATTTTTTATTTACTTGAGGATATAAGGTATCGGCATCGGAAATCCAAATAAGACGTACAGCATCCTCTTTCAACAATGCAGAATCGGGGCGCGACCGCCACGATACGATACGCTCTGTCAAAGGATTATCCCCTACCGTCAATTGTACACAGCACACATTTTCAGTTAATTGAAATTGAGGTTCGGGGTGCTTATTGAACCAAACATTCCAACGAGATGCAATCCAAAAGACGAGTAAGATTGTGATTACTGCAAATATTATTTTTTTCGCCATATTGCAAAAAGAGACGCAAAAAAAATGCGTCTCTAATGTATTATTCTTCAGTTGTTGTTTCTTCTTCTTTTTCAGAGAAATCGTCGTTACCCGATTTCACCAAAAGGTTATACCATTGAACGAGTTTTTTGATATCGGTTGGATATACACGGTCACGGTCGAAATCAGGCAACACTTTAGCGAACCATTCGCGCAATACAGCAGGTTCTGCTTTTGGGTCAACACTTGCTTCTGCACCATTTTCGAGTTTTTTCACGCTTTCGAGCACTTCTCGAAGAGGAACTTCAGTAGTTTCAGTGTACATAGCAATATCGGCAAGCGAGATAACTTTGTCGCGTTGATGCGATGGAAAGCGTTTGCCATCTACGAGTGATTCAACTATGATCATATTTTTTGCACCCGATACGAGTTTGAAAAGACCTGGTTTACCAGAGATTGATAAAATTGATTTCAACATAAGTGTTCAAATTTAATTAATGGTTTGTTTTTTCGAGTCGCAAAGTTAATATAATTTTCTGAATTGTGCAAATAGTTTTTGATAGTTATAATAAAATATTATGGATAAAGGGAGGTGATGATTTGGGTGATAATTTCTTGACGTCGGTGGTTGATATATTCTTCGACTTGCTCGGGGGTGCGCTCAAGTAGGTCGGTGTAGATGGGGAGTGTGATGAATGTGAATAGGCAGAGAGATATGATGTTGAGTATTAAGTCAAAGGGTTGGATTGGACGGATATTGCCTTGTTGGATTTCGTTTTCGATTGTTTCGCAATAGTGATAATAGGCATTCTGTCGTATTGGGTTTTTTATGTAGCGATTACGAATAAATTCGCGCCGTTGGGGATTGAAAGCTAATTCGTGGATAATGCAAGAAGGAAGCTGTCGATTGTTTTGCAGTAAGTCGAAGTAGATGTTGATGCAATTAGTGATTTTTTCGTTAAAAGGGAGTTCGGAGGTTAGAGGTTCGAGTAGGTGAGTGATGGTTGCTTCGAACTTGCGCACAAAGATTTGTTGAAATAGATTTTCTTTTGTACGGAAATAGTAGTGGATTAGAGCTTGATTGCAACCTACTTTTTGCGCTATTGTTGTAGTTGATGTGCCATCGAAACCGTTGGCTATAAATAGTTCTTCGGCTACGGCGAGTATTTGTTGTTCGAGATTTTCTTTCATGACTTTTTATTTTGGATATTATATAGGGTTTGTGTAGGATTAAGTTAGTGTACGGTTTGCTTTATAGTATATTTATAGTATGTTTATCATATATTTATAGTATATTTATCCTATATTTATAGTATGTTGTAGATAGGGTAAGGTTAAGGAGTTGTTTTTAGTTCGTTTTGGGTGTTGCGGAGCATGAAGTGGAGGCGGGTGAAGACATTGGCTTCGGAGGTGCTACTGTCGAAATCGAGGAATAGGAGGTTGAGGTTTGGATAGAATCGTTTGAGGCGTTTCTCGATTCCTTTAGAGATTATGTGATTGGCAATGCATCCGAAAGGTTGAAGACTGATGACATTGTTGACACCAGAGTGCGCCAAATGGCATATTTCGCCAGGAAGGAACCAGCCCTCACCGAAATCGGCTGCGAGATTGATGATGTCGGAAGCAAGACGGGCATTGTCGAATATGTCGGTAAAAGGGCGATAGAAAGGATAAGGACGGCAGACGGCATCGTAACGACGCATAGTGCGCAATACGTAATGATGAAGCACATCGGATACGAGACGAGATGTGGTGGCGACTGCTTTAATGTTTTGCTTGCGATTGACATGAGTATTGACAAAAGTAGTGCTGAAAAAACCTACTAAAGAAGGTGGCACGACTTCGACGCCTTGCTCTATTAGCCAAGGTATAACGTTTTTGTTACTGAAATTATTGTATTTAACATAGATTTCGCCAACAAGACCAATGACTGGCACACGACGAGAGAAGTCGGTGAGAGATGAAAAATCGTTCACAGCACGAGAAAGAAGAGAGATAAGTCCGTCGGTATCACGGCGTTCGATATATGGAAAAGAGTCGGTGATATAGTGGGAGTAGAGATTTTTTATGTCGGTTTGAGAGATTTCTGATTTAGTGCGTACAACAGAAGAGTGATAGAGCTTGGCAAGACAATCGGCATAAAGCAAAGTATGGAGAGTGATACGCGCCATACGGCGAATGGGAAGTTGGAAGCCAGGTTGTGTGTTTTGCAGTCCAGCTCCTAAAGCAAAAGAGATGACAGGGACGTGAGAGAAACCTTCGGCAGTGAGTGCATTTTTGATAAGAGCCATGTAGTTGCTTGCGCGACATTGTCCCCCTGTTTGAGTGATGACAACGGCAGTATTGTCGAGATCGTATTTGCCACTTTTCAAGGCATTCATAATACTACCAATGACAATAGTTGCGGGATAGCAGACATCGTTGTTGGCATATTTGAGACCTGTCTCGGCATCGGATTGAGAGCCAATCGGCAGATTAACAAGTCGATAGCCTGCAACCTTCATAAGAGAGGGTAAGAATTCGGAGTAACCTTCGGCGAAATAGGGTGCGAGAATGGTGCGTTGACGGTCGGAGGTTTCGAATGTTTTGGTAGTTTGGAATGGGATGGGAGTGAGTTGAGAGTTGAGAATTGATAATTGAGAATTGAATATACCCCCTCCGCCTTCGGCTCGTCCCCCTAAAACAAGAGGACAATATTGGGTTGCTTTGCTTTCAGTGCTTTCGATGAGAGAACGGATGCGAAGGCGTAGAGAGCCAATGTTGTTGACATCGTCGATTTTGAGGATAGTGAGATTCTTATTGTAACGGCGGAGAAGAGAACCTACTTCGTCGAGAATAAAAGCATCGGGACCACAGCCAAAGGAGGTGAGTTCGACAAAATGCAAGTTGCTATATTGATGATTGCCAACAAAATGAGCCGCTTTGAAAATGCGATTAGGATATGCCCATTGGGAGAGAGAATTGATTTCGTTGAAGACTGGGGATGTATGATTAAAAACAATGTCGGTAGTTATGACATCGACACCCATATCGGCAATAGCATGAGATATTTTGTGTTCGATAAGAGGATCTATGTGATAGGGACGACCAGCGAGAAGGATGACCATTCGGTGGTCGGCAATAGCACGTTGCAAAACCTCGTTGTTACGATTGGCGAGAATAGTTTTATACTCATTTTGAGCCTGTTGCGCTATATTGACGGCTGCGATGGCAGTGGTTTTATCTATACCTAAAGAGGTGAGATATTCGCAACAAGATTTTTGGAGTAGTTGGGGGTTATTGAATGATATAGTAGGCGAATCGAGGGCGATGGAGTGACGATCGGAAGGGTCGATGGCGCTGCGTATAACATCGGAATAGCCACTAACTATAGGGCAGTTGAATGAGTTGGCAGAATGTTTGTCTTCTTTTTGCTCATATACAACATAGGGATAGAATATGCGGTCGACTCCACGAGTGATGAGATTGTAGATGTGACCATGCATTAGTTTGGCAGGGAAACAGATATTATCTGCCATAACTGTATGAATACCACGCTCGTAGAGAGTATTTGTAGAAGGTTGCGAAAGTACGACCTTTATGCCACAATAGGAGAAAAGAGCATGCCAAAAGGGGTAGTTTTCGTATATACCAAGGGCACGAGGGAGACCGATTTTAAGAGTTGAAAGTTTATTACCACCTTCACTTGTGTTTTTTTTCTCTAAAATAGAAAGAAATTTTTCACGTTGGAAGAGTAGTTTGTATTTTTCGGCAAACATATTTGTGCCTTGACAAGAGGAATCGGTGCGATTGGAATAGATTTTTTCGCAGTTGTTGCCAGAATAAAAAGTGTTGCCATTGGCAAAATGGAATAGACGGACTGTGCAATGGTTTTCGCAACCGGGGCAAGTTTCGTATTCTGCAGTATATTGGTTAGCGTTGAGTATGTCGTTGAGGGTTTGCATGTTTGAATGAAGAATGAGAAATAGATTAATTATTCATTGCATAAAGGGCTGCTCCATAGGCACCCATGAGTTCAGGTATGTTGGATAATGACACATTGGTATTGGTCATTAATTCGAGAGCACGGACGATGCTGAAATTACGGAATGTGCCACCTTGGGCAACTATATGATTGCCTAACTCGTTGATATTACGCAATTTCATAACCTTAAAAAGACAATTTTTTATAACCGAATAGCTAAAACCTGCGGCAATATCATCGACAGAAGCACCTTCGCGCATGGCTTGTTTGACCTTAGAATTCATGAAAACAGTGCATCGAGTGCCAAGGTCGTAAGGGTGATGAGCAAAACATGCCATACGAGCAAATTCGGCAACAGGATAGTTGAGCATATTGGCAAAAGTTTCGATAAAAGAACCACAACCAGATGAACAAGCCTCGTTGATTTCTATGCGACGAATAGTTCCATTCTCAATGAAAATGGCTTTCATGTCTTGTCCGCCTATGTCGAGAAGGAAAGAGACATTAGGGTTGATGGCTTTAGCAGCAGTGAAATGAGCCATAGTTTCGACGATACCACAGTCGAGATTAAAGGCAGTTTTGAGAAGACTTTCGCCATAACCAGTGGCACAACTACGACGAATTATAATATTTTCGGGGTGAACGACCGATTGACGCATCTGTTGCATTGCATTATAAAAGGCACTGAAAGAGTCGCCTTCGTTGCGTCGATAATCGGAATATGCAATTTTACCTTCGCTATTTAATAGAATTATTTTGGTTGTAGTAGACCCAGAATCGACACCTAGATAATAGTCGGTAGGTTCAAAATCTATTAGTTGAGCAGAAGAAATGTGATGGATAGTTTTGTTTTTTAACCAATTGTCGAAATCGGCTTTATCGGAAAATAGAGGTTGTAATTGGTTAGAGTGACTAAGAGTAAGCTCTTCATCGGCATATCGTAGGAGATAGATAAGTTTGGCTATGCGAGTAGCCTTTTGACATTCAGTTTTAGCCAATAGTGCACAACCTAAAGCAGGAATAATTTGAGCATTATCAGGCAAGATACAATCAGAATCTTCTAATTGGAGTAGTCGCTGAAAATGTTTTTTTAGTTCTGGCAAATATGCAAATGGACCTCCACAAAAGAATATATTTGGCTCAATATCCATACCACGAGAAAGAGAAGAGATAACTTGTAGAGCCACAGCATTAAACATAGATGCTGCGATGTCGGCACGCGATACATTCCGTGCTAAGAGGTTTTGAATGTCGGTTTTAGAAAAAACACCACAACGTGAGGCAATAGGATATATGGTAGTGGATTGTTGTGCGAGATTGTTGAGTTCGATTGTATTGACACCTAAAAGAGATGCAGTTTGGTCGATAAAAGCACCTGTGCCTCCTGCACATGAGCCATTCATACGTATGTCAGGCACTTTGCCTTCGCTGAAGAAAATCATTTTGCTATCTTCTCCACCCATATCAATGAAAGTATGCACATTAGGATAATTTTGCTTGACCACCTCTGCAGCAGCCACTACTTCTTGAGTGAAATTAAAACCTAAGCGTTCGGCATAACCCATGCCTACCGAGCCAGTAATCATTACTCGCAGTGAACAAGAGCCAAGTTTGGTATACATTGCGCCCATTATGTGACGTGCAGTTTGACGGATATTAGCATTATGGCGGCGATAATCGCTAAAAAGTAAGTTGCTGTTGTCGTCGATAACAGCCACTTTCATTGTAGTAGATCCAATATCAACACCAAGATTATAAGTGTTTTTTATTACTTTAGTTGACATATTTAATAACCTTATTAAAAACATTGCAAAGGTATATAAAATGCTAAAAATAACAAGGTTAAATAAATGTAAACATTCGTAAATAATGTTTTAATAAAAACTAATAGGTTTATTAAATAAAAAAATCCACCAAGATAAAATCAAGGTGGATAAATATTTGCTTAGTTGAAAAGTTATTATTTTCGAAATCTTTCGGCAAAAAAAGCACGAAAGGCTTTTATTGCATTTTTAGGATTAGTTTTTATAAGAGCTTGAAATCCAAATTCCATAGCCAAAAATGTGGCAATATAATATAGTGTTGCCCATAACCATTCAATGCTATTATAGTCATATTCGCGACCGATAGTAACGATACCCCAAATTCCGAATGCAGCCATACCTATTGCTGTCCACCAACCAGGAGTAAGTCCTTTTAAACGAAAAAGTATAATTCCCATATTGTGAACATATCCTTCAAAAATAGCAAGGATAATTACGCCAAAAGTAAGCCACAATTGTTGAGGGAAAAGAATTGCAAGTGAAAAAATTACAGTAATATAAATAGCTTGAGATAAATGGGTTAATCCTGG
>JAZQRP010000268.1:0-5619 GCA_045629685.1 Candidatus Aphodosoma sp.
AGTTTTCTTTTGATTGCAAAACATTGACTTCTTTTGTTTTTCCAGAGCAATTGGCAGAAGGATATATACCTTATGGAAATATCGGAGGATATGATAATTTAGTTTCTGTTGTGTGGAATGCAAAAAATTATATAGGTACACTTCGTGCAGAAAATATATATGGTATAGCTATTAATTATACATCTAGTAATACTATGGCGGGTTCTAATATAGTTAAAAATTTGACAAATGTGGTTATTGGTGATAATGTAGAAATAATACCTGATTATTTTTGGAGGGGTGCGGCATTATCGTCATCAGAGAAAAGAACCATTACTTTACCTTCAAGTGTGATAGAAATAGGGGATTATGCTTTTGCATATTCTTATGGTTCTTTAATTTTATATTCCAAAAATCCAATACCACCTTTTTTAGGGTATAACGTTTTTGTTTCTTCAAATAATATTCGTATTTATGTTCCCGTAGCATCTGTTGATGCTTATAAGGCAGCTTGGAGCACTTATGCAGATAAAATAGTTGGTTATAATTTTTAAATTTATAAATTATGGAATTAAAAAGAGGTTTTGTTTACAGAGTGAATGATGGTAAAGAGAATCATCATCCTATTGTAATAATGGAGGATACACCAAATGAATTTGGGCGTATTAAAGGTTGTGCTTTTACTCATAATGAGGAAGGTGGTGGAGTCTATAAAAATATTTCATTCCCTAAAAAGTTTGTTGTAGAATGTGATTCTAAAGGAAAGAAATATGAATTTCAATGGGAAGAAATAGGGGAAAGACGAACTAGTATAATTGGCGTCGGATTAAATAAATTATTAGAATTCTTGTCATCAGAACCCATTGGGCGTATAAATGAAGATGGGTTAAAATGGATTGAAAAGAATTTAAATAATGATTATAAAATTATTGATGAACACATCTGGGAGGTAGTAAAAAAGAAATAGATAAATTTGTATTATTGAATTTCATAAGGTCGAGTCTTTATGGCTCGACCTTTTTTGATGTTAGACGTTTCTCTATATAGGTTTTTGGTTTTGAGTTTGATTAGACGTAGTAGGTTACGTTTTTGCTATTTTTTTTAGTTTGGTGGGTGATTAGACACGACACTTCGTGTTCCTGTTTTTTTAGTTTTGAGGCTGATTGGATGCAGCACGCTACGTCCCTACTTGGTTTGGTTGATGGTTGTGAATGGATTGAGGAGGATATGAAAAGACGATGTGTCATAACGCCCAAATTGCTGCGTTGTTCTCAATATTAAGCCTCAGTCATGTACTTTAGTACACTCCTTTCGGCTTAAATTTCAACGCCTTGCACTTTAGGCATTCTAACACATCTAAAAGAGGCTGAGCCAAAATTTTAATTTTGACACAGCCTCTTTGTTGTATGGTTTTATTTATTTGTTTTGAGGTATTGATGTGCGATTTGGCAACGGAGGCAGTCTTTGCGGAGGCAGTAGTTGTCGTGGAGTTGGATGAGGGCTTGTGAGGTGTAGGCGTCGGGGCAAGGGAAATTGGCAAAACGGGCAACTTTGTGGTTCTGCTCTGCTTTGAGTTGGCGGAGAAGGTCAAGTGTGTTGTCTTGCAATTGTTCATCTCGACTCGCTTGTGAGTAGTGGAACAGGAATGGTACTACGGTATTGATAATCAGTAGGTCGATGCTCGAGCGAGAGAGTTGACAGCCATGTCGCTCAGAGGTGTGGTTTGGACGATAATGAGTTGTCCAATAGTCCGATGCTTTGATAGTAAATATTTCGCGTAGAGTTTTTATGTTTAGGTTGTTGAGCACTTTGCTGAATAGGTGGTCGTGGCGGTGAAGAAGCATAGCAAATTGCGCCAAGCGCATAGTAGGGAAACCAGATGGACGCATACGGAGGAACTTGAAATAGACACCGTCGGTGGGTTTGAGCGAGAATTTGTGGCTGAGGAATTGGTATTCGCGTAGCCATAGGGTGGTTTGAGTGTCGGGATTTTCTATGTTGTTGAGAAAACCAGCTTGTCCGAGTAGTAGGGCTTCGATTTGTTCAATCTTGTCGCGATGGTGCATTATGATATTGAGCGGCAGAGAGTTTGCTACTTGTTGCATAGCGTCGGCGTTAACGCCAAAGCCAAATGCACGGCAAAGGGTAACGTAAAAGGCTTGTTCCCAATTGTTTTGACTATCGCGGAGAATTTGGGCGATGCGCTCGGTCTTCACCTGTAGGCGTTCGATGAGTAGGCGGTCTATCCACTGATTTAGGCGGAACGAGTCGATTTTGTTAAACTCAATCGGACAGATATGTGGGCTTTGAATGAGGGTGTTGTAGTTGGAGAGAATGGATTTTGGGTAGTTGAGAATGATGGTAGGGATAGGGTTGTCGGCTTGCGTAAATATCTGTTCGTCAGCTTCGAAAACCACGTGAAGAACGATGTTGTCATACTCGCGTTTGCTATCGTGATTGTGACGATGCCAATCGCTTGCACGCACATGAAATTCCACATTGCCAGCCCATTGACGTCCGTTGATTTCTACTTTGGCATTGAACACATCGGGTCCGGCATCGGTGTTGGGTATGCCAGGTGAGATGATGCGTACCTGCTCGCCGAGAAGAGTTTGTTGTTCTTCGAAATATAGTCGGCTGAACCAGATGTAGTTTAGGAGTTTTTCGGTCATAGAATTCAATGAGGAGTTAGGAATGAGGAATTAGGAATTTTTTGCAAAGATAGTGATTTTTTTGATTACTATAAGGTGATATGTATGTTTTTTTTATTGCTTTTATCGAAAAACGATAAATATATTTGGTCAAATGAAATTTTTTTTGTTACTTTGCATGTTAATTTAGTATAGAGTAGTAAGTGGTAAGTCGTAAGACTTTGTTATGTGGTATTGTCCAGGTTTCTTGCTACTTATTACTTACTACTTACTACAGAAAATATATGAAACGATTTAAGATATTGTGTGTATTGTTATTGACGGTGTTTTTTGCATCTGTCGCAGTTGACTTTGTGTTGGACTTTGTGTCTGGCGCAAGGATGGGATACACGATGGGAGAGTACATTGTTGATAATGAGTTGGTAAGTCGTGAGCATTTGTATATTGATGTATTGACTGAAGTGGATAAAAAAGTGCTTATGCCTAATGCGTTGAATAAACTTTCGGGAGATTCGGTGGTCATATTAAGAAACAATGTTTCGATTGTTGAGTATGCACCATCTTTTTTGGGTGATAGCGAAAAACATAATGGTTGGTACGAGTTGTTGAATTGGCTAAACTTTTTTATAATAGCGATTTTTGTATATTTGACTGTAGTTTTTGTGAAAATTATACGTCTATTTATACGCTCGCAAGTATTTGAGCATAAGATTATATCGTTATTGAATCATTTAGGTATTGCTTTTTTGGTTTTGGCCATTGTGGCCACAGCGTGGAACTTTGGGCGTACTTATTTAGCTGGGCATTTGATTGAGGTGGATGGCTTAATGGTGAGTTATAGACATTGTATAGAGTGGAGTAATTTGTTGTTGGGTTTGGTGATTTTGGTGATAACTGAAATATTGCGTCAAGCGACAACAATCAAAGAAGAACAAGACTTGACTATTTGAAAGTTGAAATTTGAAAATTGTTTTGAGTAATGGCGATTATAGTTAATCTTGATGTAATGATGGCAAAAAGAAAGATGTCGTTGACCGAATTGTCGGAAAAGGTGGATATTACGGTTGCAAATCTTTCGATATTGAAAACTGGGAAGGCTAAGGCAATACGATTTTCTACGCTTGAGGCGATATGCAAAGCGTTAGATTGTCAGCCCGGAGAGATATTAGAGTACAGATGACAGAGTACAGATAACAGATATTAGATTATATTTAACAACTAATTTTTTTAATATGAAAAACAAATTTTTTGCAACGCTTGTAGTGCTTCTTGTTGCAACTGCAAGTATTTTTGCTCAGACTATCAATCATGGTCACGGGCTTCAAGAGTACAAGCTTGATAATGGCTTGACAGTTTTCCTTTGGGAAGATAAAGATGCAACTGACGTACACGGTCGTGTAGTTTGCCGTGCAGGTGCAGTAGATGAACCATCAGACTATTCTGGTCTTGCTCACTACCTCGAACACATGTTGTTCAAAGGTACAGACAAAATCGGTGCTATCGATTGGGAAAAAGAGAAACCTCTTTACGAACAAATCATTAAACTTTATGATGAATTCAATGCTGAAACAGACGAAAACAAACGTCTCGAACTCATCAAAAAAATCAATGAAGTATCGCTCGAAGCTGCTCAATATGGCGCAACTAATGATTTCGCTAACCTTACTGAAGGTTATGGTGGTGATAACTTGAATGCATTTACTTCATACGACTTGACTGCATATTTCAATACATTCCCAGCGGGTGCATTGGAAAAATGGTTGGAAATCAACTCTGAACGTTTGTTGAACCCTGTGTTCCGTGCTTTCCAAGCTGAGCTTGAAAACGTATATGAAGAGTTTAATATGTATCAAGATGACCTTGGAACTCACCAACGTACATTCTTGTTTGGTAACATCTACAAAGGTACTCCATACGAACGTGACGTTATCGGTTTCCAACATCACTTGAAAAACCCTTCACTTTCAAAACTTATCGAATTCTTCCAAACATGGTACGTGCCTAACAACATGTGTTTGATGCTTGTAGGTAATTTTGATGCAGAATCAGCTAAACCACTTATCGCTGAAAAATTCGGTCGTCTTCAACCAAAAGAACTTCCTGCTCGTGCAGAATTTGTTGATACAAAAATTGAAGGTAACGAAAAATTCAAAGCAAAATTGGGTTATACTCCACAAGTATATTGGGTATATCAAGGTATTAAAAAAGGAGATAAAGATGAGTTGGCTCTTAGCGTAGCTCTTCAACTTTTGAACAATGGTCACAACACAGGTCTTCTTGATAAATTGATGCTCGACAACACTTTGTCAACAGCATACGTATCACTTGACTCTCGTCGTGAAGCTGGTCGTATCATGGTTGTTGGTATACCTTATTATGATGTAGCTCAACGTACATTTGAAACTTTCGGTCAAACTCAACGTTATATCACAAAAGAGATTGACAAACTTCGTAACGAACAAACAATTCCTGATTGGTTGTTTAAATCAGTTAAAGATCAATTGTTGCAAGGATATACAACTCAATTTGAGTCAACTGATGCTCGCGTTAATATGGTAACATATTCGTTTGCATACGGTGAAGGTATTGATGCATATTTGAACGAAGATAAAGCAATTCAAGCAATTACAAAAGCAGACGTTGTTCGCGTAATCAACAAATATCTCCCTGCAGATGCTAAATGTATGACTCTCGAAATGACAGAGGGTGATCCTAAAAAGAACAAATTGGCTAAACCAGCTATTAAACCTCTTAACCCACCTAAAGGTGTAGAAACTGCATACGCAAAAGAGTTTAAAACTATCCCTGTAACTCCACAAGTTGAAGTATTTAACAACTTTGCAGATGTAACAGAACGTGAACTTTACAAAAATGTAAAATTGTTCTATACACCTAATACAGAAAATGGTGTCTTCTCTCTTACATTGAAATATGGTGTAGGTACTCACGAAATGCCAAAACTTCAATATGCTGCATCTTTGATGAACAC
>JAZQRP010000269.1:0-9052 GCA_045629685.1 Candidatus Aphodosoma sp.
TGGTACTTCCCCATTACTTGACACTAATTCCATTAAACAAACACACATGCAAAAAAAGGTTCCCAAAAAAACACTTTAATATATTGAATACCAGTTATTTATATTTGTATATATCAATTATTTTTTGTATATTTGTATTGAAAATCAAGACAATACAATATATGAAAATCAAAAAATCTGATATGAATATCATTCATATAATAAATAATGCTGAAGCAATATGGCTTCGTTTTCGATGGAAAAATGGCACCCCAGTGTGTCCTTATTGTGAAAGAAAAACGAAGCAATATCTTTGTAAAAACAATCGCTATAAATGCAATCATTGCAATAGAAAATATTCGAGTAGAGTAAAAACAATTTTTCAAAATTCGAAATTATCGACAGCCCAAATTCTCTGTGCAATCTTTATCATTTTAGCAGAAAATGCAATATCTACAGGTGATCTAGCTCGAATGATAAATGTCTCTTATAATACAAGTTGGTTTTTAGTGAAACGATTGCAGCATGCTTTAAATCAAGACACTCCGCTCTCGGGTTTGGTTGCGTTAGATGAAGTTTACCTAGGTGGTAAATGGAAGAATAAACACTGGAAAAAGAAATTAGAGTTGTTGCATTATTGGGGAGTAATTCCACCTGAACAACAGTATTTTAATGCATCTGAAGCTTTTCAAGCAATGAGTTTATCTAAAACTCCTGTTTTGGGGGGAAATGACGGAAATAATATTTTTCTAAAAATACTACCAAATAACTTTAATTCAAAGAATATTAAAACCATATTAGAACAACACACAAAAGATGTTGTTTTATACATTTCTGACGACTCACCACTATATTGTGATCTTTCAACGGCTCGTGAAATAAATTGCCATTCTCGTAAACAATATATTTCGCCTAATGGATATTCTTCCAATTCTATAGAAGGAACTTTTTCTCATTACCAAAGGCAGTTTAGATATGCAACAACCCATTGTAAAGATTATTATTTACAACTATATTTAGATTTATTCGTCTTCAAATGGAATACAAGAAATTGTACTATGGAAGAGTCTTGGTCTTGTTTATTTGGATGTATCACAAAAACAACATGCAGATATAAAGATATTAGAGAATATTGCAAACAGCAAAACAGTAAAAATACGGTGAAAATTATAAAACAAAAAAAGAGAGAAGAAGAACAATATATACTTGATTCTCTTGAAAATAAGAGCTGTATTGTAACTTCAATAACAACAAAAAAATAAATTTTAGGATATTATTTTTTCTAGTGTCAAGTAATAGGGAAGTACCACCACAACAACCATTTCCACACCACACAAACAAAAATTACCATCCCATCTACAAGAAAAACCAACAAATTCCGGAAATTTAAACATAAAACTTGTAGTTTTAGTATTTTTTTCGTACCTTTGCAAATTATTGTACATACTCCAATGGTACTAACAATCGACATAGGCAACACAAGGACCAAGGTAGCTATTTTCGACGAAAACCAACTCGCCGAACACGTTATATTTGAACCTATTACAAAAGAAGACATCATCAGTCTTGCCAACAAATACAACTCTTTCAAAATAGCTATCATATCATCAGTCAACACCAACGAGGAGAACCGAATTGCACACATATTGGACGAAATAAACATAAAATATCACCTACTTTCATACCAATCACCTCTGCCATTCGCTATCGACTACCTCACCCCCGCCACGCTCGGCAAAGACCGTATCGCTGCCCTAGCCGGCGCATACGCCATCGGCGGCGAAGGCAACTATCTCGTCATCGACTGCGGCACTTGCAACACCTACGACCTACTCATCAACAACCATTTCGTCGGTGGCAACATCGCCCCAGGCCTACAAATGCGACTCGATGCCATGCATCATTTCACTGCCGCCCTACCGCAATGCAACCTCAACGATGCTTGCAACCCCAACAAACCTCTCGGCGAAACCACCCGAACTGCCATTTGGAATGGTGCCTATTGGGGCGTAGTCAACGAAATAAATGGCTACATCAATCGTTATTCTAAAGAATACAACAACCTAAAAGTAATACTAACAGGAGGACTTTTCACTTTAGTCGAAAACATCAACCATCAACTATCAACTATCACTCCTCTACCCATCCACGAGCCACTACTCGTACCCATCGGATTAAACTTTATTGCAAATTATATATCTAACAAAGTAAAATGAACAGAAAAATAACAATATTACTCGTATCGATTCTCTCTATGGTGATGTTCGCCCAAAACAACACCAATTCTCCATACACCCGATATGGATATGGGCAACTTGAAGACGACTGCTTCTCTCGTTCTCAATCTATGGGTGGCACTTCAATCGGTCTAAGAAACAAAAACTCTATCAACTCAACCAACCCAGCATCATACAGCAGCATCGACTCAACATCTTTTATTTTCGAAATGGGAGTTTCCGGACTACTATCTAATTTCAGAAGCAACGGATCTCAAAACACCACCTTTACTGGCAACCTCGACTACATAGCACTACAATCTCCTATCTCCAAATGGATGGGATTATCTGCCGGTTTAATTCCTTATTCATATGTTGGATACAACTACAACTACACCGATTCACTACAAATACCATTCGAAGACGAATACAACATATACGACAAAACATACTATGGCTCTGGCGGCATTAGCCAAGTATATTTAGGCCTATCTTTCGACATTGCCGACCACCTAGCTCTCGGCGTCAATGGCTACTACATGTTTGGCAACATCAACCACTTCAAAGCCGTAAGCTATTCTTCATCAGAACTATCTACCACCAACACCGTGATGAAATCCAACCTATTCATCCGCAGTTTCAACACTCGATTTGGTTTACAATATCACGAAACAATAGGAAACAAAAACAAATTCACAATCGGCGCTATATACGAATTTTGCTCCGGCATGAATGGAGTTTTCGAACAAACTACAACAGGAACCGACACCATAAAAATCAACTCTTCCGCACTATTCGAAATACCATCACTCTACGGAGGTGGTTTCTCCTACACCTACGACAACCGACTCACTATTGGTGCCGACTTCACACTACAAGAATACAGCAAAGCCCTCTACTATGGCAAACGCGACACTCTCGCCAATCGTATGAAAATAACCCTCGGTGCCGAATACATAAACAACCCTCGTGGTCGCGACTATATCGACCGAATGGCTTGGCGATTAGGCGCAAACTATCGCAATTCACATGCAAAAATAAACGGCATACAAACTTCCGAGTTTTCAATTACTTGTGGCGTCGGACTACCTCTCAGAACATCTAAAACCGTCATCAACGTCAACCTCGAATATGGCAACATCGGTGGAATGACTGCTACTCTAAAAGAAAATTACATCAGATTCGGACTAAACTTCGCGCTCAACGAAACCTGGTTCGTCAAAGCCAAAGTCAGATAACATCAATCGAATACTAATAACCAACTACTAAATAATTAACTAACTATGAAATCATTAAAATTAACAGCTCTTTTGCTCGCTATCTTCTTTGCAAGCAACATTACAGCTCAAATGTCCGACGAGTGCAGAGTAAACCTCTCTCTCTTCACCGAGTACGCAAAGGTTAAAAACTATGCCGATGCCTACGAACCTTGGATGAAAGTTTATACTGAATGTCCTTCTGCTTCAAAAAACATCTACTCTCTTGGTGTTAGAATCCTTGAATGGAAAATCAAACAAGCTACAACTCAAGAAGAATTTAATGCTGCTTTTGCTCAATTAATGAAATTGTACGACGATCGTATCCAATACTATGGCAACGACCCAAAAACTCCTCGTCCTGCAATCCTTGCCGACAAAGCAACAAAACACAACAAGTACTTCCCTAATGACAATGCAACCATCTACCCTTGGATCAAAGAAGCTATCCACGGATTAGGCAATGCTGCATCTGCAACCGAATTACAACTCTTCGTATTCACTTCTGCCAACCTCTATAAAGCCGACAAAACTTTGGCTGAACAATTCATCGGCGACTACACTTTTGCTGATGCTATCTTAGCTACCAACAGCCAAAATGCCGACCTCAAAGATGCAGAGGCATACACAAACGTAAAATCTGCTGTCGACGTTCTCTTCGCGGCTTCTGGTGTTGCCGATTGCGCAAAAATGAACGAAATCTTCTTGCCTAACGTAGAAAACAATAGCGCCGACATCAAATACCTCGAAGGCGTAATGAAACTCTTCAAACGCCTCAAATGTATCGAACACGAAGCTTACTACAAAGCAGCCGAATATGCCCACAAAATTTCTCCATCTGCCGAAGCTGCTACTGGTCTTGGCGATATGTCATACGTAAAAGGCGACCTCGACAAAGCTATCGAATACTACCAAGAAGCTGTAAATCTCTCAACCGAAGATATTGACATTGCATATAATTTGTTCCGCATTGCTCAAGTATATTACAAAAAAGAGCAATATCAAAATGTTCGTAAATACTGCAAAGAATCATTGGCTAAAAATCCAGCACAAGGCCAACCTCATATCATGTTAGGTCTTGTTTATGCTCAAGCAAAAGTATCCGACGACCCAACACTTCAAAAAGCTGTATATTGGGTATCTGTTGACCAATTCGCTAAAGCAAAAAGTGTTGAACCAACAGAAGATATGGTTGAACAAGCAAATAAACTTATCCGCACATATAGCGCATATTTTCCTTCTAAAGAAGAAGTCTTCATGCACCCTGACATCGAAGAAGGCAAATCTCACTTCGTTGGCGGTTGGGTTAGCGAATCAACTACTGTTCGTAGCAAATAATAAATAAGGTTTGAACAATAAACTTTACATATTTAAAAACAATTGTGTAGCAATCGCAACATTTGCGATTGCTGCACTCTTTTTATTTTCTTCATGTCAAACCAAACACGAAATGACTTCTTCGATAGTCGACATAAAAACCACTGCACAAGTATATGCCGACTCTATCACAACCATCGTATCCGACTCTGGAATAATCCGTTATAGAATCATCACCCCTGAATGGTATGTCTACGAAAAAGCCGACACGCCATATTGGGATTTCCCTCAAGGACTTCGCTTCGAACGCTTCGACGAAAACTACAATATCGACGCGCAAGTAGAATGCAACAAAGCAATATATTATAGCAAACAAGAACTTTGGCGACTTAACGACAACGTCGAAGCCACAAACCTCAACAAAGAAGAGTTCTATACCAACGAACTCTATTGGAACCAAAAAGACGAACGCGTATACAGCGATTCGGCAATTACTATCATTCAAAAAGACAGAAAAATACTAGGCGTAGGATTCGAATCAAATCAAACATTCTCACGCTACAGCATACGCCAACCTAAAGGCACAATCCCTATTGAGGAATAAGAAACTGAGAGTTGAAACTTTATATCCTAACCTCTAAACTCTAACCCCTAACCTCTAACCTCTAACCTCTAATCTCTAAATAATAATGGTTAACTATTGGGCTATAGCCATATCTCTCATATTCTCCGCTCTATTTTCAGGAATGGAGATTGCCTTCGTATCTTCCAACAAACTTCGCTTCGAAATAGACAAAAAATCTAATTCTCTCACATCCAAAATAATAGATTTCTTCTACCACCATAGCGAACAATACATATCTACAATGCTAGTAGGCAACAACATAGCTCTCGTTGTATATAGCATCCAAATGGCAAACCTACTAACTAGCATCATCCAACAATACATCACTGCATCCGATTTCATCATAATGATTATCCAAACAATCATTGCCACAATCATCGTCCTTTTCACCGGTGAATTCATCCCTAAAATCATTTTCAAATCAAACCCTAACGTATGGCTTAACATCTTTTCTCCTTTTATATACATTATATATATATTACTCTATCCTATCACAATATTCACCACATTCCTATCAAAAAACATACTCCGCCTACTCAAACTCTATAATCCACAAAGCGAAACCCACGAACTAAGCAAAGTCGACCTCGACTATCTAATCAACGAATCTATCGAAAGTTCAGATAGTCAAGAAGAAATCGAACACGATGTCCGCATATTCCAAAATGCCCTCGATTTCTCCGAAGTAAAACTCCGCGATTGCGCTATTCCCCGCACCGAAATCACAGCCCTACCCGAAGAAGGCACAAGCCTAATAGACCTACGCAACACATTCACCAATACTGGATATTCGAAAATCCTCATCTACCGAGAATCAATCGACAATATCATCGGCTACTTCCACTCTAACGACTTATTCAAAAACCCAGAAGATTGGAAAAAACAAATACGCCCTCTACCTATAGTTCCCGAAACTATGGCTGCCAACAAACTAATGGACATCTTCATGCAAGACAAAAAAAGTATTGCCGTTGTTGTCGATGAATTTGGTGGCACTGCTGGCATCATCACACTCGAAGATATTATGGAAGAAATCTTTGGCGAAATCGAAGACGAACACGATAACCGTGAATGGGTAGCTCGACAAATTGCCGACAACGAATACATGCTATCCGGTCGACTCGAAATTGATACCGCCAACTCTAAATTCGACATCAACTTCCCTGAATCCGAAAACTACGTTACCATCGCCGGATACATATTACACCACTATCAAAAATTCCCAAAACTCAACGATACTATACAAATCGAAAACTACACATTCAAGATAATTCAAGCACACAACAACCGCATCGATTTAGTAAAATTAACCATAAACCCCAAAAACTAAATACCTATATTTCAATAAATTATAATTTTATTACAAAAAACTTCGCATATATAAACTTTTTTTTGTAAATTCGCATTTCGTAACATAAACGTGTAAAATAAGGCAAAAATATGCCCCATTTTACACTTATTATGCTATATATCAACAATATACACAAACAACAAAAAACAAAATAAAAAACAAATAATACAAATAAAAAATGGCAACATTAGAAAAAATCAGAAGTAAAGGACTCCTACTCTTGATTGTAGTAGGTTTGGCTTTGGTAGTCTTCATTGTCGGAGACTTAGTTAATTCAGGTTCAACTTATTTCCAAGAAAACAGCGCTAACGTAGCAGTTATCAATGGCGATAAAGTAAAAATTCGCAATTATGCTGAAAAAATGGACCAATTCAACGATGTAGTTAAATTGCAATATGGCAATAACATTAACGACGAAATGACAGAGCAAATCCGTCAAATGGTATGGGAAAGCACTGTAACTGAAAAAGTTATTGGCGACGAATGTGCCAACATCGGTATGACTGTTACAAAAAATGAATTGGCTGACATGATCGTTGGCAACAACATCAGCCCAATGATGATGAGCAACCAAATGTTCTTCAACGAAAATGGTCAATTCGACGTTAACAACGTAAAACAATTCATCGCTTCTATTGACAGCGAAGAAGCTGAACAAAACAACCCTTACGAACAACTCCGCCTCTATCGTAACTATTGGCGCTATTGGGAACATGCAATCAAAGTTAACCGCCTTCAAGAAAAATACACCAACTTGCTTAACTCTGCTTTGGTTGTAAACCCTTTAGAAGCTAAATATGCTTACGAAAGTGCAAAAGTTTCTGCCGATGCTGTTTACGCAATGAAAAACTATTTTGCTATCCCAGACTCTACTATCAACGTATCTGATGCAGAAATCAAAACTCTTTACAACAAGAAAAAAGAACAATTCAGACAAAAACAATCAGCTGACATTAAATACATCGTTGTAGACATCAAACCTTCAACTGACGATTTCGCTGAAGTTGAAAAATGGATCAACGACCTAAAAGCTGAATTCACTACAACTAACGACATCGCCGCTATAGTAAACTCTAATTCAGACGTTCAATACCGTGGCGAAAATCTAACAAAAGAACAAATCGATGCCGACTTCCAAGAATTCGCTTTCTCTGGTCAAGCAGGTGAAGTTATGGGACCTATCTTTGTAAACAACACTTACAAAATGGCTCGTATCATCGAAAATGGCATCGCTTCTATCGACTCTGTTAACCTTAGCAACATGTACCTCCGCCGCGAAACTGCAGAAGCTACTCAAGCTTTAGCCGACAGTATCATGGATGCAGTGAAAAAAGGTGCCGACTTCGCTGAATTAGCAAAAACTCACTCTCTCCTCCAAAATGCTGCTAACGGTGGCGAAATTGGTTGGGTAAGCGAAATGGGTCTCGAAAAGAAAATCGCTACTCCTGCTTTCTCTACTCCTGCTAAAAACATGTTCATCGTAAAAGAAGGCAACGACATCAATCTCTTCTACGTAAACGAACTTGGTGCTAAAACTACAAAAGCTAAAGTTGCTATCCTCGCTCGCGAAGTAAGCGCAACTTCTCGCACTCAAGCTGAACTTTACAACAAAATGAAACAATTTATTGTTGACAACAACAATATCGAAGCTCTCGAAGCAGAAGCTGCTAACAATGGATATACTGTAATGACTGCTTCTAACATCGATATCAATGCAACTACTATCAACAATATCCAAAAAGCTCGCGAAGTGGTTCGTTGGGTATTCGAAAACAAAGAAGGTGCTACTAGCGACATCTTCGAAGTTGAAGACAAAATCATCGCTGTTGCAATTGACAAACACAACGCAGAAGGCTATCGTCCACTCGAAAGCGTAAAAGCTCAACTTGCAGCCGAAATCCGCAAAGATAAAAAAGCCGACATCCTCATTGCTCAAATGGCTGGCAAATCTATGGATCAACTTATTGCTGAAGGTTTCCGTGTCGACACAGTTCGCAACGTAAACTTTGCTAGCACTTATGTTGGCGCTATCGGCAACGAACCATCTCTCTTCGCTCGCGTTGCTAATGCCGAAATCGAAAAAGAATCAGCTCCTATCAAAGGTAACACTGGTGCTTACATCTTCAAAGTTATCAACAAAAACGAAGAAGCTAAACCATACAACGAAAAAGAAGAAATGGTTATGCTCGAAACTCGCGAAAGCTATATGAATCCATATCTTGCTATCGAAGCTCTCAAAACTGCTGCCGAAATCAAAGATATGCGCTACATCTACTACTAATAAATAGTATATACAAAAATAGGCTGA
>JAZQRP010000270.1:0-3723 GCA_045629685.1 Candidatus Aphodosoma sp.
ATCAATTGTCTTCCTAAGACCGCTTGGCCTCCGACTTGAATCAAACCTGAGATGGTAGCACGAATTTGAGTATTGCTATAACCACCTGAACTCTTGGCAATACCATCGCGAATGATTTCGAGGTTGTCAACTGCATTTTGATACTCCTCTTTCATCTTGTTATAAGCTACACGCTCTTTTTCAAACTCCTCAGCTGAGAGCACCTTTTTTTCAAACAATTTATTGGCGCGATCGTAGTCGATCTTAGCTTGTTCGAAATCGATTTTAGCAATATTCACACGGCTTTCGGCAGAATTGAGTGTTCCCATTTCAGGAATAACCTTGATGAGAGCAATCACATCACCCTCACGCACTACCTCGCCAGCCTCTTTGTAGATTTCGCTAATGATACCCGAGATTTGTGGCTTGATTTCCACCTCGTTGCGAGGCTCGATTTTACCCGTAGCAATGGTTTTCTTCGACAAAGTCTGCACTATCGGTGTAACAATTTGATACTCTTTCACCTCTGGACGTGATTTTTGATAGAGATAGACAAAAGTGCCAATCACTACAAGCCCCAAAAGGACAAACACAAAAATTCTAATTACTTTTTTCATATTTATAATATTTTTTAGTTTCATAGTCAACGGTCTACAGTCAACAGTCGCCATTCGGACTTAATATTATCTATAGATTATAATCTACTGTTGACCGTTGTCGGTTGACTGTTGACAAATAAATTTATTCATCTTGAAGGGCTTCAACTGCTTTGATACTGAGAGCGCGTTTAGATGGTAGATACCCAGCAAACATACCCGCAAGTATGATGACCACCAATGCCACGATTGACAACGAGAACGGCAATTGCAACGAAGGCAAAAACGGATTAGGTTGCATTGCCATGACCATATCTACTATACTGAGTACCAATACCGCAAAAACTAACCCTGAGAGTCCAGCTATTGACGTAAGCACCACACTCTCGCTCATTATTTGTTTCAGTATCGTGAACGGAGTAGCTCCCAAAGCGCGACGAATACCAATCTCTTGTGTGCGCTCGCGCACCGTAACAAGCATAATATTACTAACCCCAATCACACCCGACAACAACGTGCCTAACCCCACAATCCACACAAGGAAATTCAACCCACCAAACAACATCGAGAACGAATCAAATATTTTTTTTAGATTTATCAACTCCAATGCAGCTTCATCATCGGGATTCACTAAATTGCGCTCTTTAACGAATGCCGCCACGCGCTTTTCTACATCCCCAATTTCCACATTGTCATACGCCGTAATACACAAGCAATGAACGACATCGCCACTATTTTGAATTCTTTGAGCTGTTGTATATGGCACCAACAACATCTCATCCATATTTCCAAAGAAATTGACACCATCAGAAACTTTTTTTACTACGCCAATCACGGTATAGTACGAACTACCTACTCTCAACAATGTGCCCACAGCATTTTCGCCTGGTTTATAGAGGTCATTCAACACCTTTTCGCCTATGACACACACTTTTCGAGCATCACGAAGGTCTATGTCGTTAATCCAACGCCCTTGCACCATTTTCAACGGATACATCTTGAAATAGTTAGCATCATGCCCCATCATACGATACTCTTCCGATTTTGTCCCCCTCGTTGCCTTACCTACATTATTCACCCACATCACAGGCGAGATATATTTCAATTCTGGGAACTCGCGCTCCATTGCCACTAAATCGTCGGCATGAATATCCCACGAACGTCCCTTTTTAAATCCTTTATATGGCATTGAAGTATTGCTAGGAAACATCATCGAAGTATTCTGTGCCACACCATCAAGCTGCCCCATAATACCTCGACTGATGCCACTACCAAGTGCCACCATCACCACCAACATAAACACACCCCAAAACACCCCAAAAGCCGTCAACAAACTACGACTCTTGTTGCGCGTGATCGTATGCCAAATCTCCTGATAATTATCTAAATCAAACATTTTATCAATGCAAAATGCAAAATTAAAATTAATAAATATAATTAAATACACATAATCAACCTATTACATTCTTTTTTACTAAAATCAATTGTGAATTGTGCATTATGAATTGTGCATTTATTTAGCGTTCATCGCCTCAATAGGCTTAATTTTTACTGCATTTCGTGCTGGCATATAGCCCGCTAATACTCCAGCCACTACGAGCACCATCGTTGCCGAAAATACAATACCTAAATCTACTGTCGGATTCGACAAGAATGTTGGCTGCATACTCGACCCACCACCTTCGGGAAAAAACATACACAACAATTCCGACAACCCCACCCCCATCATCATGCCTATATAACCAAATATCAACGTGATAACTAATGATTCAAGCACCACCAACCACAATATACTATTAGGCGTAGCACCCAATGCCTTACGAATACCAAACTCGCGCGTGCGCTCCTTCACCGTAATCAACATAATATTACTAACACCCACGATACCAGCAATCAGTGTACCGATACCTATCACCCAAATAAACATCGAAATACCATTAAATATCATTTTCGACTGTTCATAACTCTCTATTCTATTAGCAATCCAAATTGCATTGTGGTCGGCAGGGTCATAGCCATAATATTGCGCCAACTGCCCACGCAATCTTTCGCTATACGCCTTTGCCTCTTCGGCTGTCTCTACCCCCTCTAACTCATACGACACATCATACACCCATCCCGACGGATTATATATCACATTGGCTGTCGCAAGCGGAATAAATATCGATGGACGCGAATCCTCATACTCAACCTCAGTAACACCAACCACCTGAAAATTCACCCCATTAGTCAACTTCACCATCTTGCCTACAGCTAATTCAGGAGCACCAAATAACTTACGAGCCGTATTTTCGTCAATCACCACAGCCTTGCGCCTTTCGTGCATATCCATCGCATTGACAAATCGACCATGCTTCACCTCTAACACTCGCAAATCGCGATACACCTCATTCACGCCTGTTATATTTGCATCGAATTGCAATGTGCCGTATGCAATCGAACCATTCCATAGATTAAATATAGGCGACAACGACTTGCAACCCTCCAAATGCGTGCGCATCCACTCGCAATCGGCCATCGAAAATATTATCTGACGCCCCTTTTGCATACCACCATATGGCATCGACGTACGCCCAGCATATAGCGACACCGAATTTTGCGACATATATCTGAAATTTGCAAACATCGCATTGCTGAACCCATTGCCCACAGCCAGCAAAGCCACCAGCATGAATATACCCCATGCTATAGCAAACCCCGTCAGAAACGTACGCATACGATTCATCCTCAATGCTGCAAAAATCTCTCCAATCAATTCATAATTCATAATTCACAATGCATAATTTTTCTAATTCATAATTCATAATTCAAAATTAAATCCGAATGGCTAATTATGAATTATGCATTGTGAATTGTGCATTATCAATAATTCCGTCTTTAATATAAATAACTCGGTCGGTCTGCTCAGCTACCTCTTGTGCGTGAGTAACGATAATCATCGTAATACCCTCATTCTTCGACACATCTCTCAACAAATCAATCACCTCCTGCGATGTCTTCGAATCCAACGCACCAGTAGGCTCATCGGCAAGAATCACTCGCGGTTTTGCAATCAACGCTCGCGCTATTGCCACACGCTGTTTCTGTCCACCCGACAACTGATTAGGCAAATGGTCAGCCCAATCCTTCAAGCCCACCTTATCAAGAT
>JAZQRP010000271.1:0-2036 GCA_045629685.1 Candidatus Aphodosoma sp.
TAGAGGCTATATTAAGGCTCTCGAGGCAAATGGCATAAAAGTGCATACCGTAAAGGAGTTGCTCAACCAAGTACCTATCGAAAAATTGCGTGCTTGCGCTATGAAAACTCTTACTTACGACACTAAAAATATGCCTGACATAACTCCTGAGGCTACGGAGGAATACCGACAATACGTCATAGGTGAGATGTCGCGTGCCGACCTTATACGTTGCATACTACTCCGTCCTACTGTAAGCCTACACAAATCGGTCTTGAATACAGGTTTTGGGGCTGTATATACTCATTCGCCATTGATGAATTTATACTTCACTCGCGACCAAAGTATCACTACCCCACGCGGACATGTCATCAGTTTCATGAATTCGACTCAACGTGCTTACGAAACCGAAATCATATCGCTCTGCTACGAACAACTTGGTGTTAAACCTATTCTCACTATCACGGGTGATGGCAGATTGGAAGGTGGCGACTATCTTCGTGGAGGCACTATCTCTTACATCGGTTGCGGTATGCGCACAAATATTGAGGCTATCAACCAAATAATGGAGGCTGATGCTTTCGGGCACGACACTATTGCTGTAGTAAACGACCACAAATGGTGGCAAATGCAGATGCACCTCGACACATATTTTAATATAATAGATAAGGATTTGTGTACTTTGGTAGAGAGTCGTTACTATGCCAAAGAGGGCGACCCTGAATGGGTGACCGTGGACCTCTATACTCGCAAGAATGGAGAAAAAGAGTATAAACTTACCCGCAAGAATGTCTCATTCATTGAGTTTTTGAAAGAGCGTGGCTTTACAATCATTCCTATTTCGCAAAAAGATGAGTTGCACTATGCCAATAATTTCTTGACTGTTGGACCTCGCCATATTCTTGCTGTAGGCAATCAATCGAAAGAGCTACAAGAGTCGCTTGACAAACACGGAGTTAAGGTGGAATGGATACCACTCGAAACTCTTATCAAAGGCTATGGTGCAGCGCATTGTATGACACAGGTAATAAAAGTTGAGTTCGCAAAATAAACAAAATGATGAAATTAATCGACCTAAGTCTTGTACTAAAAACTAGAAAATAAATAAAAAAAGTAGAAATGATTGCTCTACGAGCAATGTCAGCGCACGAATCTACTTATAATAAACAATATCCCAATGATAAATCATACATGCGCTGGTGTGGCTTATCAAAGGGTAAAAACTAATTAAAACATTATGAAAAAATCAATCAAAAAATTGGCTTGTGCTCTCGTATTGGCACTTGGTATGACTAGCTGTGGTACTGTAGGTTTAGTAGGTAGTGTTTACACTGATTATACAAAACCTGAAGCTGTAACAAGCAACAACTTGGGTACAAAAGTTGGTCAAGTTGACGCTATTAGCGTATTAGGCATCGTAGCAGTAGGTGATGCTGGTATCAACGAAGCTGCTAAAAAAGCAGGTATCACTAAAGTGAGCCACGTTGACAAAAAAATCGTTAGCGTTTTAGGTTTGTTCACTAAAGTAACTTACACTGTTTATGGTGAATAATCATTAAACCAATACACATGCGAGAGTAGATTCAAAAAGAAAAACTCTCGTATGTGTTTACTGTTTTTTTAAAATTTCTATGAAAAAAATTATTTTAGCAATACTATTTCTAAGTTTACATATCGCATCTTTTGCAAAAAAGACTGAAGATATGTATGTTATGCGTCATACAACGCAAGGACAACTATTTTTTATTTCGGAAAATATTTTCCCATCTAACGACAGAACATTCGAACTACCATTTGACATTACATACCTCAACACAACCGACTCTGTGTCGATTAAAATGACCGTTTCAAGCAATACCCTGACACATGTGGATTCTGTAGCATTAATACAATCAGGAAAGAGATATGTATGTCCAATGGCACACTCTATATATAAAGAAAAGGATAAAAAAAATTGGGTGCATCGTTGCGATTGTATGTTCAACTACAAGGATACGAAAATGTGTATGATACACCCTACTCCGCCACAAATAGTGGTATATACAACCATAGGTACA
>JAZQRP010000272.1:0-10839 GCA_045629685.1 Candidatus Aphodosoma sp.
GGTTAGGGGGTGGGAGAATGTCAATTATAGTAACTATAAGCGAAATTTGAAATGTTTTTTTTTGTCAGTTTAGTTGAAAAGAGGGATGTTGAAGGGGGTGTTTTTATGGAGTTTTTAGCGTAGAAAGAAGGTTGGATAAAAGGGCTTGAGGTGGGGGTTGTGTATATGATTTTTTTTTTGTATCTTTGCGAAATTTATAGGGTATGTGTATGCGCTATTATAAAAGATTGATTTTTAATGTTAAAAAATAATTTATATTATGGAAAATAGAGATATGAATTTGTTTGATTTTATATTGTTTTGTTGTAGATCGTTTGTGAGAATGATGAAGTGGCTTGGAGTTTGGTCGCTTCGGTCGGTTAGATTGGGATTGCAATATTTTTGGATTGTTGTGCCTTGTGTGGTTTTGGGTGTTTTAGGTGGTTGGTTGTGGACAAAGCAATTTATGACGAAATTTGAGGGTAAGGCTACTATTATGTATGCTGAGGGAATGCGAGAAGTTGTGAGTGGGGGAATAATAGATTTTATGAATATGCCGTTATCGGAGAAGATGGAGTATGGGTTATCAGAAGATTGGTTGGATGCTCTTGGTAGAGTGGATATTTATAATGTTATTGATTGTAATGCGGATTCAATTGCGGATTTTGTAGATAGGGGCAATGATGTTGATTTGGGAGATACGCTTAATGTGGTTATGCGTGATAGAGTGCAATTGTCGGTTCAATTGTTTGGAAGAAGAGACTTTGAATTGTTAGAGAGTGCATTGACTAAGTTTTTTAGTGAGCAAGAGTATGCAGTAGAAGCAGATAAGCGATGCAAGTTGATTTTAAAAGATAGATTGGCTTATTTGACTAGAGAGGTGGCAAGATTGGATAGTTTTTCGACATACGATTATTTTGTAAAGCCTCGATATTTGGGAGTGGAGAAGGGTAATTATATTATTTCGGAGAGAAAGCAGGAGTTGTATTATGATGATTTGTTGGCTGTTTTGAAGAATAGGGATTATGTAGAGAATCAAGTTTTAGCGACACCTAATGTTATTAACTTTCAGACACCTTTTGTTTTGCATGCTATGCCTCCTGTGTTTAAATATTTTATTGGTTTGGTGTGTGGAGGTGTGTTGGGTTTGTTGTTGGCATTGGCTGTTAAATATTGGGCTGTTGTTGTGGCTTATTTGAAAGAGAAGTAGGAGATGTTTAGAGCGACGAATAAACATAAGATAATAAATGACCCAGTGTTGGGTTTTATTACGATACCGAATGAGTTGATATATGAGTTGGTGCAACATCCGTTGTTTCAGAGGTTGACTCGTATTAAGCAGTTGGGATTGGCGAATGTGGTTTATCCGGGTGCTCAGCATACGAGATTTCAGCATTCGTTGGGTGCGATGCATTTGGTGGGAGAGGCTGTGAAGCAGTTGAGATTGAAGGGACAGGTGATTACGCCGGCGGAGGAGAATGGAGTATTGGCTGCGATGTTGTTGCATGATATTGGGCATGGTCCATTTTCGCATGTGTTGGAGCATACGATTATAAGTGGGGTGTCGCATGAGGAGTTGGGACTTAAGATGATGGAGCAGATAAATGAGGAGATGGGAGGACGATTGTCGTTGGCGATAAAAATATTTAAGGATGAATATGAGAAGAGGTTTTTGCATCAGTTGATATCGTCGCAATTAGACATGGATAGGATGGATTATTTGTGTAGGGATTGTTTTTTTACGGGAGTGATGGAGGGTTCGATTGGTGCGGCGCGAATTATTAAGATGTTGAATGTGTCGGATGATAAGTTGGTGGTTGAGGCAAAAGGTATATATTCGATAGAGAACTTTTTGGTGGCGCGGAGGTTTATGTATTGGCAAGTTTATTTGCATAAGACCTCGGTGGCGGCAGAGAAGATGTTAGTGAATATATTGAAGCGTGCAAAAGAGTTGGTGAAACAGGGTGTTGAATTGTTTGCGACACCAGCATTGCGATATTTTTTGGAGAATGATGTAGATGCAAGTTCGTTTGATACGGATTATGTATTGAAAAGATATGTTGAGTTGGATGATGTGGATGTGATGTCGGCAGTGAAGGTGTGGATGAAGGCGGAAGATGTGGTGTTGAGAGAGTTGTCGAAGGGATTTATAGAGCGTAGATTTTTTAAGGCAGTGTCGGGTGATGATATGTTGTTGTATAATACTGAAAATTTGAAACGTCAGTATGCTGAAAGATTTGGTATAGATGAGGGTTTGGCACGATATTTTTATGTGGAAGAGTCGGTGAGGAGCAATACATATAACCCAGATGGAGCAAATATTATGATTATGTATGGCGATGGACGATTGGATGATGTGGCGCATGCGTCGGATATGATGAATGTGGATATGATGAGAGAGGTGATAGAGAAGAGGTATTTGTTTTATATGCCAATCTATAAATAATGCACAATGCACAATTCACAATACATAATGCACAATTCACAATGTGCAATGCATAATTTTATTGATAAAGGCTCAAAAACTTTTTGTTTACAATTAGTATTAGGTAGGTGATTTATGAATAACTAATAAATAATGTTGGTTGTTGTGATTGGGAGGGTATTGACTCTCAACTTTCAACTCTCAACTTTCAATTTTTATAAATATGGAATTTACAGTACAGCAGATTGCTGATTATTTGAAGGGCACAGTGGAAGGTGATGGCACGTTGAAGGTGTCGGAGTTGTCGAAGATAGAGGAGGGGCGTCCTGGTACGTTGACTTTTTTGTCGAATCCGAAATATACACAATATATATATACTACGCAAGCATCGGCTTGTTTGGTGAATAAAGATTTTGTGGCAGAACAGCCATTGACAACTGCGTTGATACGTGTTGATAATGCGTATGAATGTTTGGCAAAATTGCTTGCTTTGGTGGAGAGTGTGAAACCTAAAAAACAGGGAATTAGTGCAAAAGCAGATATTCATGAAACAGCAAAATTGGGCGAGAATGTGTATGTAGGTGCATTTGTGGTGATAGGTGCGAATGTGGTGATAGGCAATAATGTGAAAATTTATGCAAATACGGTTATAGATGACGATGTAGTGGTGGGGGATGATACGGTGATATATGCAGGAGTGAAGATTTATGAAGGATGTCGTATCGGTGCTCGTTGTATGTTGCATGCGGGGGCAGTAGTGGGTAGTGATGGATTTGGACATGCTCCAGATGCAGAGGGCCATTATCATAAAATTCCTCAAATAGGTAATGTGGTGATAGAAGATGATGTGGAGTTGGGTGCAAATACTACGATAGATAGAGCTACGATGGGGTCGACGATAGTGCGTAGGGGAGTGAAGATAGATAATTTGGTGCAAGTGGCTCATAATGTTGAAATTGGTGAAGATACAGTGATAGCGGCTCAATCGGGTATTGCAGGTTCTACGAAGATAGGTAAGCGTTGTATGTTGGGCGGTCAGGTAGGAATTTCAGGACATATTACGATTGCTGATGGGTCGATATTTGGAGCGCAATCGGGAGTGCCAAGCAATATAAAAGAGCCAAATCAGATATGGCAAGGGTATCCTGTGATGCCAATTATGGGATTCAGGAAATTGAATGTATTGCAAAAGCAATTGCCTGACTTGGCACGCAAAATTTATGATTTAGAGAAGAAAATGAAATAATGATAAATTCTTAACAGAAGTACATATTTTATATTTATAGGTTTGTATTTTGTTGTTTATTTTTTTGAAATTTAGTGGGGATATCTACTTTTTTAAAGTACAGACCATTTGTTTAAATATGTGCTTGTGTATCAAAAGAATTTGTACTTATGTTTAAAATAAAGTAAATATGGCAAAACAAATGACATTAAAAGCAGCTTTTACTCTTGAGGGTAAAGGTTTGCATACAGGATTGAATGTAGTATTGACAGCGAAACCAGCTGCAGAAAATACAGGTATAATAGTGCGTCGTGTGGATTTGGAGTCAGATAATGAGATTCCTGCGTTGGCAGAGAATGTGGCGGCTACGGAACGTGGGACTGTGTTGGTGAAGGGCGAAGCAAAAGTAAGTACTATTGAGCACTGTATGGCGGCATTATATGCAGCAGGTGTAGATAACTGCGTGTTGGAGGTGAATGCTCCAGAGTTTCCGATACTCGATGGCTCGGCAAGACCATTTGTTGAAGCAATAAATAGTGTGGGAGTAGAAGAGCAATCGGCTGAAAAAGAGTATTATGAAGTTACATCTAAAAAAGTATTTACTTCAGAGGATGGAGTTTCTTCGATTACAATATTGCCAGATACAGAGTTTTCGGTGCAAACAATGGTTAATTACAACTCTTGTGTTTTGGGAAGTCAGTATGCAATATTGGATTCGTTGAAAGATTTTGAATCGCAAGTGGCAAGTTGTCGTACATTCGTATTTGTGCGTGAGATTGCAAAATTGGTCGAGGCAGGATTGATTAAGGGTGGAGATTTGGAAAATGCGTTGGTAATTTATGATCAACCAGTGGAACAAGCTCAATTAGATAAAATAGCAGCACTCGTAGGACAATCAGCTCCACAAGTATCAGAATTGGGATATTTGAATGGGCCATTGCAATTTGATAATGAGCCAGCTCGACACAAATTGCTTGATGTGATTGGTGATTTGGCATTGATAGGTCGTCCGATAAAAGGTCGTGTAATTGCAGTTTGTCCAGGTCATGGAGTGAATACTGCCTTTGCGAAACAAATTCGCAAAGAGATACGTAAACAAGAGGTGTTTGCACCAGTGATTCCATTAGATGCAAAACCTGTATTGGATATCAATCAAATCAAAGAATTGTTGCCACACCGTTATCCATTCTTGTTGGTGGATAAAGTGATGGAAATAGGTGATAATCATATTGTAGCAATTAAAAATGCTACATTTAATGAGATGCATTTTATTGGTCACTTCCCAGAAGAGCCAGTGATGCCAGGTGTATTGCACGTAGAGGCAATGGCTCAATGTGCGGGATTGCTCGTATTGTCGAAAGTAGAAGATCCAAAATCATATTCGACCTATTTCTTGAAAATTGATGGAGTGAAATTCCGTAATAAAGTAGTGCCAGGCGATACAATAGTGATGAAAGTGATGTTGACATCACCTATTCGTCGTGGTTTGGCAACGATTAAAGGCTACTGTTTTGTGAATGGAAAAATCACTACAGAGGCAGAAATGACAGCACAAATTGTAAAAAATAAATAATATGAAACAACCATTGGCATATATTGATCCAGAGGCGAAAATTGCTGATAATGTAGTGATTGAGCCATTTGTTACTATTGATAAAAACGTAGTGATTGGAGCTGGTTCGCGCATTCGTAGTAATGCAGTGATACTTTCAGGTACACGTATTGGTGAGAATTGTACAGTATTCCCAGGTGCAGTGATAGGGGCTGAGCCTCAAGATTTGAAATTTAAAGGAGAAGATTCGCTTGTAATTATTGGTAATAATACAACAATTCGTGAGTGTGCGACAGTGCATCGTGGTACAGCATCAAGAGGTAAAACCGTGATTGGCGATAACTGCTTGATTATGGCATATTGTCATGTCGCTCATGACTGTATTCTTGGCAATAATATTATTATGAGTAATTCGACACAGTTGGCAGGTGAGGTGGAAGTTGCTGATTTTGCGGTGATTGGTGGTGGTACATTGGTGCATCAATTCACACATATCGGTAAGCACACAATGATTCAAGGTGGTTCGAAAGTGACAAAAGATATACCTCCGTTTGTGACTGTAGGACGTGAGCCAATTACGTATGCGGGTATCAATTCAATTGGACTTCGTCGTCGTGGTTATACTAACGAGCAAATCAATAATGTGCAAGATATTTATCGTTTGATATATAATTCAGGGTTGAATATATCAGATGCTATAGCAAAAATTGAGTCGGAATTCCCAGCTACGGCTGAGCGCGATGAAATTTTGTTGTTTGTGCGTAATTCAGCGCGTGGAATTATTAAATAATATTAAGTAAAAAGTAGTAAGTCGAAAGACTTTGACGTGTTATATTTAAGAGACTGTGTCAAAATTGATGTTTTGATATAGTCTCTTTTACTTTTTATGGCGAAAATATGTTTTATAACATGTTTTTTGTTTGATAGTGTATTTGTTACATTTAGGGTTAAAGTGTTTGATTTACAGAGATAATAGTGGTTTGTGATGTTAAAAAGTATATATTTCTTATTTGAAAATATTTGCTAAAATGCTTGTATATCTAAAAATCTTTATGTAACTTTGCATCTTAAATAAAATGTGAGGTGTGCAGTGGCTTTTTTCTTGCTACTTGCTACTTGCTACTAATAGACTAAAATATGAAACCTAATTATATATTTGAAACAAGTTGGGAAGTTTGCAATAAAATCGGTGGAATTTACGCCGTTTTATCAACACGTGCGCAGTCAATGGTGGAATATGTGGGTGAGAATAACGTGATTTTTGTGGGTCCCGACGTATGGAAAACTTCTGAATCTATATATTTTGAGCCTACTGCTGAGTTAGAGGGTTTTGCAGAATATGTGGCGGAGCGATTTGAACTTAAAGTGCGCGTTGGTCGTTGGACAGTGCCAGGTCGTCCGTTGGCAATACTTGTGGATTTTACACCGCTTTATGCTCAAAAAGATGAAATATACGGCTTGATGTGGGAGACTGCAAAAGTCGATTCTTTGCATGCATACGGAGATTATGATGAAGCGAGCATGTTTGGCTATGCAGCTGGCATGGTGATGCATGCGTTTTATGATTTCTATAAATTGGCAAACCAAAAAGTTGTGGCTCATTTCAATGAGTGGATGACAGGTTTCGGTCTTTGCTATTTGAATCATTTTGAGCCACGTATAGCAACATTGTTTACTACACATGCTACGACTGTTGGTCGTTCGATTGCGGGCAATGGAAAGCCATTATATGACTATATGCCAGGTTATTTTGGCGATCAAATGGCATCGGAACTTAATGTAGAGAGCAAACATTCGATTGAAAAACGTGCTGCACACATGGCAGATTGTTTCACTACAGTGAGTGAAATTACAGACGATGAGTGCGCTCAATTGCTTGATATTCGTTCGGCAGAGGTAACGCCAAATGGTTTTGAACTTGACTTTGTGCCAAAAGGCAAAGCATTGACAGAATTGGCAAAACGTTCACGTGCAAAATTGCTTGAAGTGGCATCGGAATTGCTTGGCTATCCTGTAGCAAATGATGCGAAATTGTGTGCAATTTCAGGTCGTTATGAATACAAAAATAAAGGTATTGACTTATATATAAATGCGTTGAACAAGTTGAATCATAATGGTAGTGGACAACTTGTGGCGTTTATTCTCGTGCCAGGTTGGCAACAAGGCGCAAAAGATTTGTCGCAGCCAGGTGACCGTTATACAACCCATCAATTGGTTGAACCTTGGAACGACCCTGTGTCGAATGCATTCCGTTTCTATGGATTCAATAATTCAGTGGATAGCCGTGTGAAAGTGATTTTTGTACCAGCCTATTTGATGGGTGATGATGGTATATTCAATATGTCGTATTACGATTTGTTGGCAGGATTTGATTTCACGGTATTCCCTTCATATTATGAACCTTGGGGTTATACACCGATGGAGAGTGTGGCATTTGCAGTGCCAACAATCACAACAAACCTTTCGGGCTTCGGCCGTTGGGTGAATGCAGAAGGTCAAGGTATTGAGTTGGGCGTTGGTGTTGTGAAACGTGGTGATAATAACTTTGATGCAGTCAGTGATGAGATAGTGGCTCAAATAGAGCATATTATGGCAATTGCTAACGATGCAAAAGAGATGAAGTCAGTGAAAACTGCAGCTCAAGCATATGCTAAAAAAGCGCAATGGAAACATTTCTTTAAGCATTATAAAGTGGCATACGATATTGCGCTTAAACAATGCACAATGCATAATGCATAATTCACAATTCATAATTCACAATGTATAATTGATTGATTCGATGATTATGGAAAATGGGAATGTTATAGTATGTAAGAGTAAAAAATTTGCAATTAGGATTGTGAATTTGTATAAATATCTTGTGGATGAGAAGAAGGAGTTTGTGTTGTCGAAACAATTATTAAGGTGTGGAACTAGTATTGGAGCAAATGTATCGGAAGCCATTAGGGGACAGTCAAAAGCTGATTTTGGGGCTAAGATGAATATTGCATTAAAAGAAGCAAGTGAAACTGAATATTGGTTAGAATTGCTTTTTGAAACTGAATATTTAACAGATGTTCAGTATGAAAGTATAATGATTGATTGTAAAGAAATTAATAAAATATTAACAACAATAGTAAAAACAACATTTGCAGGTTAATTTATTAAGATGTGCCTGCATTGTGCATTGTGCATTGTGCATTGTGCATTAGTATTAGGAAAAAATATGGAAGTAAAAGTAAATCATGTGAATGAGCCAAATTTTGTGGACTTCACAGTAAAAACTCGCTTGCCTAAAGAATTAGAACGTCTTGATGAAATCGCACATAATCTTTGGTGGGTGTGGAACGTAGATGCGAAACGTTTGTTCCGTCACATGGATGAGAAAATGTGGGAAGATTGTCGCCACAATCCAATCAGCATGCTTGAAAATGCTCGTTTGGACCGCCTTGTTGAATTGGCAGCGGACAAACAATATCTTGCAGAACTTGACAGTGTATATGCAAAATTCACTGCATATATGAATAAAGAACATCGCACTGATGTACCTTCAGTGGCATATTTCTCAATGGAGTATGGTTTGACTGACCACCTCAAAATCTATTCAGGCGGTCTTGGTGTGCTCGCTGGCGACTATATCAAAGAGGCATCTGATAGCAATGTAGATATGGTGGCTATCGGTTTCTTGTATCGCTTTGGTTATTTCACACAAACACTTAGCGTTGATGGTCAACAAATTGCTAACTACGAGCCACAACAATTCAGCCATCTTCCTATCACTCAAGTGAAAGACGAAGCAGGTCACCCAGTTATTGTTGAAGTGCCTTATCCAAACCGCGTGGTTTATGCAAATGTATGGAAAGCTCAAGTAGGCCGTGTGCCTTTGTTGCTTCTCGATACAGATATGGAACTCAATAGCGAATTCGATCGTCAAATCACTCACCAACTCTATGGTGGTGATTGGGAAAACCGTATCAAACAAGAGATTATGCTCGGTATTGGTGGTGTGCTTACACTCCAAAAACTTGGTATCGACCAAAAACTTTATCACTGTAACGAAGGTCACGCTGCATTCCTTAACCTTCAACGTCTTTCTGACTATGTAGCTAAAGGTCTTAGCATGCAAGAGGCTCTCGAAGTAGTAGGTGCATCAAGCCTTTACACTTGTCACACTCCAGTGCCAGCTGGTCACGACAGTTTCGACGAAGGTCTCTTTGGTAAATATATGGGCGAATATCCTGCAAAACTTGGTATCTCATGGAACGACCTTATGGATATGGGTCGCGAAAATCCAGGCACAAACGAGAAATTCTCTATGTCGGTATTTGCTTGTAACACTTGCCAAGGTGTTAACGGTGTGAGCTGGTTGCACGGCAAAGTGAGCCAAGAGATGTTCAACCCAATTTGGAAAGGTTATTTCCCTGAAGAACTTCACGTTAGCTATGTAACTAATGGTGTTCACATGCCAACATGGGCTACTTCTGAATGGAAAGCTCTTTACGAAAAATATTTCGACAACGATTTCTATGGCGACCAATCTAATATGAAGATTTGGAGCGCAATCAACAATGTGCCAGACGAAGAAATTTGGGCTACACGCACAGTGTTGAAAAACAAATTGATTGCTTATATCAAAGATCAATTTACTACAACTTGGTTGAAAAACCAACACGACCCATCAAAAATCGTTTCAATTCTTGATCGTATCAACCCTAACGCATTGATTATCGGTTTTGGTCGTCGTTTTGCAACATACAAACGTGCACACCTTTTGTTCACAGACCTCGAACGTCTTGAAAAAATCGTTAACGACCCAGTTCACCCAGTACAATTCCTCTTCACAGGTAAAGCTCACCCAGCTGACGGTGGTGGTCAAGGTTTGATTAAACGCATTATCGAGATTTCTCGTATGCCACAATTCCTTGGTAAAATTATCTTCCTTGAAAACTACGATATGCGTCTTGCAAAACGTTTGATTTCAGGTGTTGATATTTGGTTGAATACTCCAACTCGTCCACTCGAAGCATCTGGTACATCAGGTGAAAAAGCACAAATGAATGGTGTGCTTAACTTCTCGGTGCTTGATGGTTGGTGGTATGAAGGTTATGTGAAAGGTGCAGGTTGGGCGTTGACAGAAAAACGTACTTACGACAACCAAGCATACCAAGACCAACTCGATGCTGCTACAATTTATTCAATGCTTGAGCACGAAATCATACCATTGTATTTCGCTAAAAATACAAAAGGTTACTCGCCTGAATGGATTCAATGGATTAAGAAATCGATTGCTGAAATCACTCCACGTTTCACAATGAAACGTATGATTGATGACTATATCGTTCGTTTCTACAATCCACTTTCTACTCGCACAGACATGATTACAGCTGATAACTGCGCTAAAGCACGCGAATTGGCTGCATGGAAAACTAACATGGCTCGTGCTTGGGATGCAATCGAAGCAACTCCAGTTACAATTGAAAACCTCGATGGTGGTCTTTCTGTTGGCGACAAAACTCGTTTTACAGTTGATATTGACACTAAAGGTTTGAACGATAAAGGTATCGGTGTAGAACTCGTTATCACTTACAAAGGTGAAAAAGGTAAAGACTATATCCAAGAAGTTTGCGAATTTGATATGGTTAAAGCTGAAGGTTCAAAACTTTCGTTCGAACTTGTTCA
>JAZQRP010000273.1:0-2793 GCA_045629685.1 Candidatus Aphodosoma sp.
ATCGTTGCCTGAGTTGGCAGCTTCGGTGGTGGCTGCCTTTAAGAAGAATACGCAGTTGGCATTGGGCAATATCGTGGGCTCGAATATCTTTAATATATTGCTGATTCTGGGTGTTAGTTCGCAAGTAATGCCACTGACCTCAGTGGGAATCACGTGGGTGGATTATGTGGTGATGATTGCTGCTGCAACTGTGCCTTTGCTTTTTGGATTCAAAGGAAAGATTGGCAGAGTAGGCGGACTGCTAATGGTAGCAACTTTTGTGCTATATACTTGGTATCTATTGATGGGGCAGTAGGTCTTTGAGGCACATTCCCTACCAATTACGGGTTCATAACGGGTTTATATAATACCTTTGCAATATCCTTACAATACCGTTATCACTCCGTTACCATTCCGAAGGGATACCGTAGGAATACCGAACTTTTGTTGTGATAAAATCTGTAATCTTAACTAAGGGTTAACTAAAGGTTAACTAATCCTTGCGCAAAGGTAGCGCAGGGTAACTGAGTAATTACAAGCGGGAAGTGATGTATCAATCGCTTCCCGCTTGTATTAATTATGATTATTTCAGTTAATGAACAATCAGCATGTTTTTTTGTAAGAATGGGGAGAATCCTATAGTAAATTTTCAAGCACTCTCACTTTATCTCTAAAAGCGTTAATGACAGAAACTTGTTCTCTTTTTAAACCTTTTATATTTAAACCACAATAGCCACCTTCGCCTTCGCAATACTCAGTTTCTTTATCATTTTTATGGCCCTCAGGACAAATATACATTTCCGTCATTTTGGATGATAATATTCCGCTTTTTGTCATTTCAATTTTTCCTTTGTCTGGAAGGTTGTCAAGATACGATAAGATTTCTTTCATGATAATTAAATCCTCTTGACTGTATTCTTTCTTGTCTATTTCTAGAAGTTCAATGCCTAATGTGAGGTTATTACGCAAGATTTCTAAAACTCTGGTTGCATTGAACAATTTATTTTTATGAAGTAAGTTATACACGCATCTGCAGCGATTTTCATAGTCATTATAAATAAAAGCGATAGCTTCTTCATATGATAACATAGATAATATAATTGGGAATTTTTCATCAATTGGACGAGTTTCTCCACGATCTGTTACATAGTAATCATATAAGGATGGTGCTAATTCCCATAATCCATTTTCCATTATAAAATCTATTTCTGTTCCTTGTGGAGTGTGGTTACCTCTTTTTGCCCAGCGTTCTTTAAATAACTCCTTAGCGATTTTAATAGAAGAAACATTAGAATCTTTAGTTGTTGCGTTCAACTCCTCCTTTTTGTCAAAAATCAACTTGACAGCTGTTCCTGACACAGAAACCATGAACATCTGTTTACCTTTACCAGAGATTTCATCAAAATCCATCTTGAATCCTAAAATAGCATTGGCACCAGCTGTTCTTGCTTTTTGTGAAATAGCATCATATGCTCTTTCGTACAGCGTGTCCATTTGCTCTCTATATGTCCCTGACATACCGCCAAAGAAATCCGAAAATGTGGCTATAAAATCCGAAAAGAATCCTGTTCCAATTACCAAATTGGTAGTGATTACGCCTAAGTATTTCTCTACTTTTGCGTTGTCAATTGTGTTGGTTGTTGTAATTAACATAGTAGATGTATTTTTCAATTAATATTTTAATTATTAACATTACCAGAGTATGGACATAAAAAGCGTGGAACTTTCGTTCGTTTCATTTGAGTTTTTGAGGATTCTGGACTACCTTTGAGAATCAAAATCTACGAAAAAGCCCACGCCGATAGCGTGAGCGTTCATAGGCTTCCTTGATTCTCATATAAGTTTTGAAAGTGTCCAGTTTCCAAAAACTCAAGTCTGGCTTATAACGCTATATATTAGTATGTATGCACCGCCTTTACGGTGCTGGTTGTTCATAGGCGAAAATGTTAATTTTGTTATTTTGACCGCAAAGTTACAACATTTTTTGCAAATATGCAAATTCTGTGCGGGAAAGTTGGAAGATTATAGTTAAAAGGCAATGATTTCCTCGAATGTGATTCGGAGGTAATGGACAAAGAGGGCGCAAGTAAGTGCACCCAAGAATGATCACGAAGTGCTGAATGTTAACTTTTTTAGGAATGGAGTCAACTTTACTAGGATTTTAGTCATGTTTTTTAGGAAGGTATATTAAGAAAATGCACTTTTGGGAGGAAGGCGTTCAGTCGCTCTTCTCTCGGTGTTCTCTCGGTCGTCGGTCGGTGGAATGAGGCAAGGTATAAGAGAGGGAAAAGAAATGGCAATCTTAATAAAAAGCATTTTTTAGAAAATATCAAGAAGGCAAATAAGTGGATTTAACAATTTCTTAACATATTCTTCATACTCATATAACAATATCATAGTACTTTTGCACAGGATTTGAGATGAAGATGTTAGAATATAGACCGTTGCACTGTTAGACCGCCCTTGGGGCTGAGAGAATGCGGAATCTAACAACGAAGTGTTCTAACAACAAAGTGGTCTAACATCTAACAGCGAAGCGATCAATAAAACAATTATAATATATTTATGGGAATTTTACAGATTTTTACGCTCTTGGGAGCGCTTGGAATGTTCCTCTACGGAATGAACCTTATGTCATCTGGATTGCAAAAGGCAGCGGGTGACAAACTGCGCACTTTCCTTTCGGCGATGACTTCTAACCCTGCCAAAGGTGTACTGACTGGTTTGGGTGTAACATCTATCATTCAATCATCTTCGGCGACTACCGTAATGGTAGTGAGCTTTGTGAACGCAGGTCTTCTGACCCTAGCGCAA